>JADMJS010000661.1:11291-26579 GCA_018780435.1 Myxococcales bacterium | reverse complement strand
GCGCGTCGTGACCATGACGAGAGCACCGGGGACGATGTGGCGTGGCGTAGTCATGGGGCCCCGCCTCGCAGGTTTCGTGCCACGACCCAGGAGGCGCAAAACTCGACCTTATGGCCAGGCCCTTGCGCCCCGGTGGCCCGTTTCTGGTGCCTATCGGCCCCACGACGTCAGGATCCGAGCTCGAGCTGAGGCCACTCGACTCCAGAATGCGAAATGTCGTCGAGTAGCGACAAACAAGATCGCCCTGCCCTACAGGAAGCACGTCCACGAGAATCGAACGGTTGGTTGTCCACCATTGGCGGGATCTTCGGTCCTCTGCAGCTAGCCGCACGACTGGAGGAGGCTGGGCGGCTGCTCAGACTCGATCGCGATGGCGATGTCGATTGAGATGGGTCGTCCTCACGTCCACGACGAAGCGCTCCGTCCCGTGAGGCGTCTCGATGGTCAAGGCCGCGTCCGCCCACCGCGGGCGCGCTTCGGTAGTACCTTGGCGAGCTCGCCGTGGCGTGTCATGCACATCCCTCACGAAGGGCAGCTCACCAAGGTGGGCCCAATACACGCTGACGTGGAGGGTCGCGCGTTTCCGACTCATCTCACCTTGTCCACTAGTCATGGACAAGCCGACTAGCTGGACAGGGTGACTACGAGTGGGTCGCCGAGTGGCGGAACGCCGACGATTGACGGGCGAAGAAGCGAACAACGATCGGCGAAGGCCCAGAAACGAAAAAAGCCGGGCACCCTTTCGGATACCCGGCTTTCTTACTTGGTCGCGGGGGCCAGATTTGAACTGACGACCTTCGGGTTATGAGCCCGACGAGCTACCTGGCTGCTCCACCCCGCAAAGAACCGTTCGCCGCGCCCAAGGGCTCGTCGAAGGTGGGCGGATAGTACTCGCGGATTGCCTCACGTCAAGCGCATTTTTCGCCTGGGGCGCTCGATGGGTGACGATTCGTCTGGGATGGCGCCGGCGCGGGCGTCACAGCAGTTAGGGCCGCGCCGGCGCTTCAGCCGAGGCGGCGCGTGGCGCGGTCGAGTGCGTCGGTGAGGCGGGCGATGAGGAGGTCGAGCTCGGCGTCGGTGATGACGAAGGGGGGCGCGAGCATCACGAGGTCGCCGTTCGTTCCGTCGGCTTGGCCCACGTTCGGCCAGAGGACGAGGCCGACGTCCATCGCGGCGGCAACGACCGTCTCGGCGGCCTTTCTGGCGCGGGGGTGGGCGGCACGGGTGGTCTTGTCCGCGACGAGCTCGATGCCGGCGAGGAGGCCAAGGCCGCGGACGTCACCGACGAGGGGGTGGTCCTTCAGGGCAGCGAGCTTGCGATGGAGGACCGAGCCCATGGCGGCGCTGCGCTCGATGAGGCGCTCTCGACGCAGGTAGCGGACGGTGGCGAGACCGGCGGCGCACATGGCTGGGGTGTGGGAGAAGGTTTGAGCGTGCTTGAAGCCGCCGGAGCCGCTCGCGATGGGGTCGATGATGCGGCGCGATGTGATCACCGCCGAGAGCGGCACGTAGCCGCCCGATAGGCCCTTGCCCATCGTCATGATGTCCGGGACGAGGCCGAAGTGCTCGACCGCGGCCCAGCGGCCCGTGCGGCCGGCGCCCGTGAGGACCTCGTCTGCGATGAGTAGGATGCCGTAGCGGTCGCAGATCTCGCGGATGTGTTGCCAGTAGCCGGGGGGCGGGACCGAAGCGCCCGTCGAGGAGCCCCCGACCGGCTCGGCGATGAACGCCGCGACGGTCTCCGGGCCCTCGTCGAGGATGGCGGCCTCGAGCGCGGCACCGGTCATGGCCGGGTCGTCGGGCGCACAGCGGTAGGGGTACGGCGCGCCGATGAGGTGGACGGGCACGAGCCAGGGGCCGTACATCTTCTTGTAGTGCTCGCGGGCCGACGCCGAGAGGGCGAGCAACGTGTTGCCGTGGTAGCCCGGGGTTCGGGAGATGATCTTGTGGCGACCCGGCTGGCCGGTCTCCACGTGGTACTGACGGGCGAGCTTGAGCGCCGCTTCGACCGCCTCCGAGCCCGATGACAAATACCACGCGTAGTCGAGGCCCTCGGGCGACAGCTCGCGCAGCTCCGCAGAGAGCGCCTCGACGGGCTCGCTCGTAAACGCCGTGCCATTGACGTAGGCGACACGGCGGAGCTGCTCGGCGACGGCGTCCGCGATCTCGGTGACGCCGTGGCCGACGTTGGCGACGTACGCGCCTCCACAGGCGTCGAGGTAGTCGCGGCCGTGTTCGTCGTAGAGGAAGACGCCCTTCCCGCGCACGATGAGCGGCAGCTCGCGGTCGAGCGCTCGGTAGAACACGGGGGACTCGGGATAACGATGTGGCGTGGTGTTCATGGTGCCGGGGTAGCGCCACCTGGGGTTGGCGTCAACGATCCGGCGTCGCTCGGAGCGTCAGCGAGGCCGTTTCTGCCGTTCGAGCCGCGCCGCGCGGGCCTTCTCGGGGATGGGATCGCGCGCATCCCAGACGCGGTAGGCGCCGTCGTCAGCGGCCATACGCACCGTCCCAAAGGCGGCATTGAGCGCGTCTTCATAGGGGAGGTTTCGGAGCGCGACGAGGTAGAGGCGACCGTTCTGGCGCAAGGCGTCAGCGGCTGCCGTGACGAACTCGAGGCCCACTGACAGGGTCTGACGGTCGCCCTGGTGGAAGGGCGGGTTCGTCACGATGGCGTGGAGAAGTGGCAATCCCGGCGGCCGCTTACGACAGTCGGCCCACGTCGCCGTGAGCGGGAGACCCGCGGCGGCCACCGGTGCGCGGAGGCGATCCTCGGCGAGCCGCAGCACGCTCGCGTCGGCGTCGACGAGGTGGAGCGCCGTGAGCTCACGCCCCTTCTGCAGGACCGACCACGTGAGGAAGCCCCAGCCGCAGCCGAAGTCGCCCACTTGACCCGAGAGCGGCGGGACGACCTTCGCGAGGAGCGCCGAGCCGGGATCGATTCGACCCGCGCTGAAGTGCCCCGGGCACGTCGCGAGCGGGGTGCCGTCGATCTCCGTCGGCACCGCGAGCGCCGCCCACTCGGAAACGAGTGGCGGCAATACGGCCGGCCGTCGCAGACGGGCGACGCGACACTTGGCTTTGGACTCGACCTCGAGCTCGAAGCCCGCGTCCTCGAGCCGTCCTTCGTACCAGCTCGCGCCCAGCGCGTTGGCGCCGGCCACCAGGATAGCGCCGCCGGGGCGGGTGCGTGCCAAGGCGTCAGCGAGGTGCACGAGCGTCTGCTCACGGTGCCTCGTGACCACGACGACGGCGCCCGCGGCCTCGGTCAGCGTCGGTTCGCAGACGGTCGTGAGGCCGGACGCCGCGAGGACCTCGGCGTCCGGCTTGAAGGTGACCACGATCTCAAGGTCACGGGGCGTCCCGTGGCGCTGCAAGACGAGGAGTGGCGCGGGATCGGGCTCGGGCGCCCAGACGATGACTGGCCCTTCTCCGAAGAGAGGGGGCGCGCCGCCGTCGGGCTCGTGCCGCTCGAGTACCCAGGCCAGCGCTGTCGCGACGCTCATGTTCCCATCCCGAAGACCCAGGTCGTTTGGAGCTTCATCCACAGCGGTTCGAAGAGGAGCCACTCGAGCGCCGCGAGCGCGATAAAAGGCCCGAAGGGCACGGCGAGCGGGACGGGCCCGTCAGGTTCGGAGGCCGCTTCGGGCTGTTGGGCCTCATTGCCATCCGAGAAGCCGGCTGGGAGCGGATCGTCGAGCCGCGGTAGCGCCCCTTCGAGTCGGAACACCTTCACGACGCCAGCAAAGACGAGCCCTTGCACAGCGCTCGCGATGAGGAGAAAGAGGAGGGACTGCCAGCCGAGGAAGGCGCCAACCCCGGCCATGAGGCGGTAGTCGCCGAGACCCATGCCTTCGCGGCCCGTGATGGCGAAGTAGCCGTAGGTCACGACCAGCAAGGTGCCGCCACCAATGAGGATCCCGAACAGGCTCTGCTCTGTCGACACGTGCGTCACGCTGCCGAAGGCCCATGCCGTAGCGAGCCCGAGCGGGATGAGCGGGAGGGACAAGACGTCCGGGATGCGGAGCGTGTCGAGGTCGATGAGCGCGATGACGAGGAGCATGGCCGCGAAGGTGAAGAGCAGCGCAAAGGCGCCGAGCGCGAAGTCGAGCTCGGGGGCTGCCCGGCCGTCCATCGGCAACACGAGCCGGCTCCATATGGCGTAGGCGAGCGCGGCGGTGGCGGCTTCGACCATAGGATAACGTATTGAAAACGGTGCTTTGCAGCACGCGGCTTTGCCGCCCAGGAGCAGCCACGAGAGCACCGGGATGTTGTTCCACGGCGCGATGGCAGTACCGCACGCGCCGCAGCGGCTGCCGGGATGCACCACGCTGAGACCGAGGGGCATTCGATAGACGACGACATTGAGAAAAGACCCGACGAGCGCGCCGAAGACCACGACAGCGAGCCCGAAGAGCCAGTGCGTCACCGGCACTAGCGCACCACGAAGGAGCCGATACGCGGGCGGTCGTCGTTGCCACCGTAACGGACCAGCTTGTCGTTCCAGGTCGTGACCTTGACGCGCTTGTCGCTGTCATCGGGGTTGAAGAGCCCGAGGAAGAGGTCGTGTTCGCCGGTGGGGGCCCCAAAGGGCACTTCACGTTCGTAGACGTCGACGACGACGTCGCCCGCCATCCAGTGGTCGGTCTGGAAACAGCCGACGCAGTGTTTACCCTCTTTGCCCTGACTCACGGCGAGCGGCCAGTGATCGGTGTGAATGCGGTTACCACCCCGGTCGGCGTGGACGAAGAGCTTGTAGCTCTGCGTGACGGGCTTCTTCACGTGGAAGTACAGAGAGAGCTTGAACTTCTTGCCCCGCTGAACGACCCACGGGTCCACCGAATAGCCAACGAGCGAGAGGCTGTCGTCCCACACCGCCATGCCGCTGAGGGGCTCGGCCGCCGAATTGCCGCGCACGATGCCGGCGTGGGTGAGCCGCGTAAACTCGGCTTCATCGATCAGCGACGAGCGGATGGGGTTCTTGTCAACCTCGCCCGGCAGGAGCTCGGAGGTCGCGAGGAGGATTCGCGAGCTGCGATCGTCGATGACGGGGATGTGGCGCCCGCCCGTCTGCCGACGGAAGGCGTGATTGAGCGTCGAGAAGGAGCCGCGGTCGCTGCGCCCGGCGCTGTCGCTGCCGACCTTCGGGAGCAACATGTAGAGCCGCTGGCGGAGCATGGCGGTGGACGCCTCATTCAGCGCGTCACCGCTGGCGAACACCCGATAGGCGTTCTTCGGGCCGAGAGAAGCGTCGAAGGGGAGCGCCTGCCGCGCTTCGTTCTTGGCAGCGAGCTCATCGGGCCCGCGGGCGGTCGTGAGGTCTACCTGAAGCGTGTTCTCGGTGCTGGCGACGACCGAATAGCGCCAACCTTCGCTGTCGATGAGGCGGCCGCCCTTCCAGGCGTCGGGTGTCCAGTGCGCATCTGCGTCGTGGAGCGTGATGATGGGAGCGGCGGCGACGTCGAGCGCCGTCGTAACACCCGCATGAGCAGGGACGTCGCGACGGCCGTCGCCGTCGTGGTCGTTGGCGGTTGAGAAGCCCGCTATGGCCGCCGTCGTGCCGACACCACCCCCGGGCATAGTCACCGTCACCACCTCATCCCGGTCACGAATGAGGACCCGGATGGCCGCGCCGTCGTCCTTCAGCTCGGGGATCCGATTTGTGTAGAAGTTACGGTCTGACTGACCGGTGAGCCCATGCTGGAACACACGACCGGCAGGGACCTCGCCTCCTTCGGCTTCACGGAGGGTGTCGATGAGGTGCTTCTGAGAGACGTGGAGACTGAGCGCACTGACGAGCTGCGTGTCGAAGATGAAGGCCGTGCCGAGCGCGAGGACGGGTAGAACGACGAGCACCGCTCGCGGGCTCTCCACGCGGTAGACGAGGCGCCGGAGGGCCCCTTCACCGGACCGGACGCACAAGAACGCGAGGCTTGTGACGGCCAGCAGCACGGCGCCACCCGCGAGGAGAGGCAGGCTGACGTCCCCGCTGCCCGTCGCGAGCCGAACAACCATGGGACTGGCGAGCCCGAAGACGACGGCGGTCGGGGCGGCGATCGGGAGTCGACCGAGGAGGTCGACGAGGCCGAGCCCACGCCGAAATGCGATGAGGAGCGCGTGGATGGAGATGAACACCGCTCCGAGGACGCCGGCCACGACGAGGGCCGTCATTCCGCGGGGAGCACCGAGAATCAGCGAGACCGCGGGGGGGCCGAAGAGCACGGGGAGGACCAGCGCGATCTGCGCGAGACCACGCCAGAGCGCGGTTCCGCCGTCGTCCACTCGCTCATCGCCCGTGAGAGGCCGACGCCCGACGAGCAGGAGCGCGCCAGCGAGCAGAACCGGGCAGAGCGCGAGAGCCCAGGCGCCGTCACCGAGGCCCGCGCCCGCGAGGAGCACTGCTTCTCCGGTCACAAAGAGCGTCGCGGCCACAAAGGGGCGTCCAGCCCGTTCGAAGGCCCAGCGCAAGGGCTTCAAGGCGCGCGGGAGGGCGACAGCGGACAGCCCAAGGAGCCCGACAATGACGACCGCGGCAGCAGCGGGGCGCGGCAGCCCGAGGCCGGCGCCGATGGCACCGGCGAGCGCGAGACCCGCCGCAAGGGCGAGCAGTTCACGCCCACGCCCCGACGCGGCGAGGCGACGGAGTACCGTGGGCCCCCACTCGATGGCCGCAAGAGCGAACACGGTGACACCGAGCGCGTACGTCGCGAGGGTGGTGCGACTCGTGAGGAAGAGATAACGAAGGAAGGGCTCACCGTCGTTACCGGCGATGGGCTCCAGCTGAAGCCACTTGCGCGAGAGCGCTGTGACCATGAGCGCCGCGAGCAGCAGCAGGGGTGCGACGAGGGACCCGAGAGAGAAACGTGCGCTCCGGATGAGAGCCGGGAGGAACGCTAGCGCGCTGAGGAGGGCCGAGAGCACCATCGCGCCGCCGACGACGTTACCGCGGCCGAAGGCTTGCGTGGCTTCCGGAGTGACGGGGAGCGTGCTGGCAAGGTAGGTCGCACGCGAGAGCCCCGACTCGACGAAGAGCTGGCCAGTGAGACCGAGGAGGCCCGCCGTGAGGACCGCGAGGGCGGTCGCAGCGAGTTGCCGCCGCTCGGCGAGAGCCTGTAGCCAAGGGGCGCTCGCTCGCCACGCGGGTGGGGCCGCGACGCCGAGACCAACGACCACGACCAGCGTCAGGATCACGAGTGCGAAGAGCGGCGTTTGAATCGTCAGCGCCAGCATGGCGCCGTCGCCGAAGGTGCCCCAGGCCGCCGTGAGCCCGAACGCCGCCACGGCCGAGAGGAGCGCGAGGGCCAGCTGTGTGAGCTGCGACGTGGCCGAGCCCCGCGTCCAGATCGCCGCGATGCGCCGAAGACCCTCCGACCGCGTAACACCAGCGACGACCGGCCACACGAGCGCGCCGATCGCGAATCCGAGCGGAGAGAGGCCACCACCCGCCGCGCCGATGAGCGCCGCCGCAAAACCGATCGCCGCGACCAGCGCACCCCGACTCGGGAGCGTCCCGGTGTCGCCGTCCCGGGCGAGCCCTCGGAAGAACGAGAGCCCAATCAGGACGGCGGCGGCGAGCCCGAGGGAGTCGATGACGACCGCGTCCGAGCTCGCGACGGCTCGCGCGGCGCCACTCGCCAGCGAAACCGCGATGAGCGACGCGAACGACGTGCCGAGGTGGATCCCGATGAAACGGCTACGCCCCGTCAACCACGCGACCTGCGCGGAGAAGCGCGGGTGGGACCGCAGCGCCGAGAGCGCCCCACCCAGCACGAGAGACACCGTGCTCGCGAGGGAGAGCGCCGTCGCGAGGGGCAGTAGGGCTGTGTCGTCCGGCGCCTGACCCGCGAGCAGGATGCCCGTCAAGGCGCCCGATAGCGGCAAGAGCGCGAGCTGAGCCCAGAGCGGTACGGGCTCCTGGAAGCGTCGCTGAAGCCAGGGCGACAGGATGAGCACGAGTGCCAGAACGAGGGGACCGACGATCCACTCGCCGGCGACGGCGGCCAGGATGGCGGCCATCGCGAGCAAGCCTGAGGAAGAGGCCGGCGTTGGGCGAGCCAATAAGCCAGTGGCCGCTCCGACGCCATAGGCCGTGGCGGTGAGGAGCAGCGAGGTCCTGATGGCGTCGAGGGCGCCGAAGAGACTGGGGTCGAGGAGTCGGCCGGCGAGGACGAGCGAGGCGAACGCACAGAGGAAGCCGAGCGCGCCAGCGACGAGGGGCGTCGCGATCCAGCGCTCGAGCCAGAGCTTCACCGCGCTGACGACTCTCGTGTGGGCGGTAAAGAGCACCAGGAGCGCTACGGCCGCGACGGTGAAAAGCGCCCAATGATGGGGGCGCCAGTAGAAGACGTCCCTGACGTAGAGGCGGTGTGACGCCTCGAGGAGCTGCCCAGCGCGCGTCGTAAAGGCTTCGGCGATCTCCGACTCCAGCCCGACCAGAAGCCGAATCGCGATCGCGGCCGCGGCGATGACCGAGAGGATGACGAGCGACCGAGCGCGCGAGAGTGCCCGCCAGACCGTCGCGGCCCGTGAGACAACCCGGAGGCCGGTGGTCAGGAAGAAGAGGGACGTGAGGAGGAAGGCGCCGAGCAGGAGCGGCGGCATCTTCACGGCTTCGGGATAGTCGGACTCCTCCTTGATACCCGCCAGTGGGGGATCGAAGGTGAGAAAGCTCGTCAGTGGTTCCGGGGACTTGCGAGCGTCGTTCACCAGCAGTGCCAGGAGGAGCGCCGCCGTGAAGGCCAACGGCGCGCTCAGGCCGCCGCGGAGCCCCCCTTCGGACCGGGTCGCTTCGTACAAGAAGAGCCCTACGAGCACCGCGACGGCGGGGATGGCTGGGAAAGGCTGGTGGCTCGAGTACTTGAACACCGCCGACTGGACCACATACGGCACCAGCAGCCACGCCAGGAGCAGGATGAACGGGCGCTCCCGAGGCTCGGACCGAAGGCGAAGCGCTAAGGCGCCGATGGCGACGGGGAGCAGCGTCGACCACGGCGCGGCGCCGAACCCGATCTCGCGGAAGAGGTCGTCGAAGTTGAGGAAGACCGGGCGCTCTTCAGGCTTGATGTTCCACGATAGCCAGGGGCTCACCCAACCGAGATCGGCGACGAGCGGCTCTCCGTGATGGACGAAGTGAGCGAGCGCGGCGGCGGCGAGCGCGAGTGCGCCCGCGACCAGGAGGACCGGCAGCCGGAAGTCGCGCGCGAAAACCACGTAGGCAAGCGCCAGGGCGCCGATGACCACCGTACCGACCACGCCCTCGGCGAGCCCGGCCATCAGGACGCCCACCGCGAGCAGCCAGCTCGAGCCGAGCCGGAGAGCGCCGCGGTGGACGACGAGGAGCAGGCCGGACGCCGCAAAGGCGATAGCAGCGGTGGTGGTCATGCCGCCCGAGAGTGAGCGGCCGGCGCTGAAGAAGAGCGGAGAGCTCACGAGGGCGAGACCCGCGAGCGTCGCCGGGACCGCGCCGAAGGCGGTTCGGACGGCGTAGAAGACGGCGATCAGGGACAGGAGACCGAGGAGGAAGAAGGGGAATCGAGCGGCGAACTCGCTGGTGCCGAAGCGCGACATCGAGGCGGCCATGAGCCACGAATCGAGAGGCGGCAGCGTGCGAGTCATCCCATCGCGCTTGAACTCCGCGCGTTTCCAGGGCCGGAAGGCGAGCTCGTCAATGAGCGGCGCCAGGGCGGCACGGTCGAGTACACCCCCTTCGAGGACCGGGAGGATGAGGGTCCGGGCCGGGAGTGCGAAGCTGGCTGACGAGGAGAGCTCACTAGCGACGTCTTTCGGGACGACCTGGCGCATTCGGCGGACCAGGTCGCGGGTCTCGGCGGCGCGGATGAAGGCCTTCTCGAGGTAGGACGCCCCTTCGAGCGGCGCGAGCTCGGAGACGACTCGGTAGCCTTGTTCGCGTGTGCTCTTGAGAAGCCTGAGCAGCTCGGCGCGGAAGGGACCTGGCTTCCCCGAGGACACGCCGTCCAGCTCCCGCCCGGCCAGCTCGACGCGCACTTCCGCGTAGGTCGTTCGGAGGCGCTCGAGGAAAGCGGCGCCGTCTTCACCGGAGGGAGTGGTCGCCGGGGTCAGGAGGACGAACTCGGTCGTCGGGCTTCGGGCCGCGGCCCTCTCGAGCCAGATGGCGACGTCTTCGAGCTCGGCGTGCGAGCCTGCGTCTGTGACGAAGGGGCGTAGGTCGATGAAGACCGCGTGTTGTACGGAGCGATCGAGGATCTCGGACGTCTTGTCGAGGAGTCGAATGGGCACTCCCCGCGCGGCGGCCGCTTCGGGCACCGAGACCTGCAGGGCATCGCCGTAGGTGCGGGTGAGGTGCAGTGCGGTCTCGCCGAGCGCGGCGCCCTCGTTGGTCCGCGCTTCGACGACCACGACGCGCGGCGCGCCGGTCATCTGGAGTGCGACGTGCGCCCGGTCCATCTCCCACGGGTCCCAGAGGCCGTGTCGGCCAATTCCGGGGGCGTGAATGGCGACCCATGAGGCGACCACGAGGGCGAAACCGAAGAGTCCTGGCTGCGAAAGCGCGAGATGACGCAGCCGCCCGAGGAGGGTCGAGAGCGGACGATCGGGCTGACTTGGGCTCATCACGGTCGCTGTGCTCGGGTCGGGCGTCTGGGCCACGGCGACGGCCGCGACCGGACTCCGCGGGAGGAAGCACCTGACACGGCGTCGGCGAGGCCTCTCGGGGGCGCCGGACCTTACCCGATACGGCTCTACATCGAAAGGGTTGGGTTCAGAAATCCGAGGGGTTGGCCGCAAGGCGCGTGCGGAGCCCACGCCGAACGATGGCGAAGTTGACCGCGACGCCGAGGCAGCAGAGCGTAGGGAGTACTGCTTCTTCTGAGGACATCGCCATGCGAACGCTGATGACCTGTGTGCTGACCTTGTCCGCGAGCCTCCTGCTCTCGGCTTGCGCGTCCGCGGGGCCCCGGGGCGGCCAGCACTCCCGGCCACCCGTGGCCGCGAACGCAGACGCCGACGGCGATTTACTTCAGGACGTCGTCGACAAGTGCCCCCAGAATCCAGAAGACGTCGACGGCTTCGAAGACCAGGACGGCTGTCCAGAGCTGGACAATGACCGTGACGGCGTACCCGACGCGATGGACAAGTGCCCGAACGAGCCGATGGTCCGTCAGCCCGGGGTCGATCCCAGCCGGGGCCAAGGCTGCCCGGACGACCTGCGCCCGCCGACCATCATCGACGACAAGTAGCCGCGCGGGACTGCGACGCCGATATCAGCGGCAGACTTTCGAACGTAACAGGTCCGCCCCAGCGCCCGTGGTCGCGACGAGGCGCACGAGGCTCGTCGATTCACGCCAGTATTCGTCTTGCGAACCTTGGCCGAGGATCCCGACGCTGTCGCCTTGGCTCTCGAAGCTGAGGTTTCGTTCGACTCCCTGTTTGCCGACGAGCGTCGAGACCGTGGCGCCCATCGCGACGGTGCTGCCTTTCGGTAGCCAGCCCGAGAGGCCATAGACAACCTCGCCCCCACGCTGCCGCAGGACCACGAACACGCCATCTGGAATGCCGCTGCTCTTGAGCTGACTCGGCCCGACGGTGTCGAGGATGGGCACGCCTTGCGCGTTCACGGTGGGGATGACGAAGCGCCCCATCACGTCGGCGACGACTTCCGTCGTGCCTGCAAAGACTCGGAACGTGGCTGACGCTGCAGCGCCGGTGGGTACGTAGTCGGTCGGCGTCACGACCAGGACCGGCGCGGTAGCCACAGGGCCGCTCGCGAGCGACTGGTCCTTACACGGGCTATTGCCGCATGCCGACGCCTTGGCCGCGGCGTCGATGGCGGTCTTGTCCGCCTTCGTGATGAGCCCGTCGCGCCGGAAGCGAGTCGTCGCCGTGGACACGCACGACTGGTACTGCTTCTCGGAGCTCCACTCGAGGGTCGTCCCCCGCGGACCTGCGCAGGGACACAGCTGCGCGATGGTGCAGCCGACACCCGGCTCGACCAGCGTGGCAGGCGTTGGGGGCGTCGTGGACGCGGGGCTCCCCGGGCAGAGGTCGCTTCCGTCGAGGACCCCATCGCCGTCGTCATCGACGTCGCATGCGTCACCGAGCCCGTCTTCGTCGGAGTCCTCCTGATCGGGATCGGCCATGGTCGGGCAGAGGTCCACGGCGTCGAGGACGCCGTCACCGTCGTCATCGCCATCACACGCGTTGCCGAGTCCATCGATGTCCGTGTCGACCTGATCCGGATTCGCGAGGCCGAGGCAGTTGTCGCTCGTGTCGAGGACGTCGTCCGCGTCGGCGTCGCGGTCGCACGGATCACCCATGCCGTCGCCGTCGAGGTCCACCTGGTCCGCGTTGACGTGAACGGGGCAGTTGTCCCGCGAGTCGGCGACCCCATCGCCGTCGACATCGTCGTCACACATATCGCCCGCGCCGTCCCCATCGAGGTCGCTCTGATTCGGGTTCGGGACGGACTGACAGTTGTCACCCGGCCACGGCACGCCGTCGCCATCGACATCGACGTCACAGAGGTCGCCGAGGCCATCCCCATCGGCGTCCTCCTGGCCGAGGTTGGCGAGCAATGGACAGTTATCGACGGCGTTCGGCACGCCATCGCCATCCTGGTCGCCGTCGCAGGCATCCCCTTCCGCGTCCTGATCCGTGTCCAACTGGCTCGGGTCAGGCGTCCCGGGACACACGTCGAGGTCGTTCGGGACGCCGTCTCCATCGAGGTCCGTGTCGCAGACGTCGCCGTAACCGTCACCGTCGACGTCCCCCTGGCTGGGGTTGGCCACGAGCGCACAGTTGTCCGTGGCGTCGTCCGTGCCATCGCCGTCGTCGTCGCCGTCACATCGGTCTCCGATTCCGTCGTCGTCGATGTCGCCGGTCGGCTCTGGATCGAGAGGGCAGAGGTCGGTCATGTCCGGAATCGTGTCCCCGTCATCGTCGTCGTCGCAGACGTCGCCGAGGCCATCACCGTCGGCGTCGCGGTTCTGAGAGTCGGCGACGAGTGGGCATGAATCACTGACATCGGAGATGCCGTCGGCATCATCGTCGGGGTCGCAGACGTCGCCTTGCCCATCGTCGTCCGTATCGCGCTGTTCGGGGTCGGCTGCCGTCGGACACGTGTCGACAGCGTCCGCGACGCCGTCCCCGTCATCATCGCCATCACACACGTCGCCGAGCCCGTCCGCATCGAGATCGCGCTGGTCAGCGTTTGCGGCCCACGGGCACACGTCGACCAGATCGGACACGCCGTCGCCGTCGACGTCCGCGTCGCACACGTCACCACGACCGTCCGCGTCGAAGTCCGCCTGCGCTGGGTTGGCCGTCGTCGGACAGTTGTCGACGTCGTTCGCGGTGCCGTCGTCATCGACGTCCGCATCACACGCATCCCCGTCCCCGTCGCCGTCGAGATCCTCCTGGCCGGCGTTCTGGACCGCCGGACAATTGTCGTTGCCATCCACGATGCCGTCGCCATCGCCATCGCCATCGCACGCGTCGCCTTGGCCGTCCGCGTCAGCGTCGGCTTGGCCCGGGTTGGCGGTGAACGGGCAGTTGTCGTCGGCATCAGCCACGCCGTCGTCATCGTCATCCGGGTCGCAGGCGTCACCGAACTCGTCGGCATCGGCGTTGGCTTGGTCCGTATTGGCCGTGGCCTGGCAGTTGTCGACCGCATCCATGATGCCGTCGCCATCATCGTCTGCATCGCAGACATCGCCACGCCCGTCGGCGTCGAGGTCCGCTTGCGACGGTGGGGCGTCGAGGGGGCAGTTGTCTTCCGCGTCGAGGACGCCATCGTCGTCGTCATCGCCGTCACACGCGTCGCCGAACCCATCGGCGTCAGTGTCGGTCTGCGCGGGGTCGGAGACGGTGGGGCACACGTCTTCGGCATCGAAGACGAGGTCATTGTCGTCGTCGGGGTCGCAGGCGTCGCCTGCCGCGTCGAGATCGAGGTTCGCCTGGTCGGCGTTGGTGAACGCGACGCAATTGTCGAGCGCATCGGCGACACCATCGCCATCGTCATCGCCGTCGCAGGCGTCGCCCAGACCGTCTCCATCGACATCACCTTGCGTCGGATCGGCCACGGTCGGGCAGCGGTCGGTTTCGTCAGGAACCGCGTCCCCGTCGTCGTCATCGTCGCAGAGGTCGCCCAGGCCATCTTGATCGAGATCGGCTTGAGCGGGATCGGGCACCTCGGGACAACGATCAATTCCGTCGAGGACACCGTCGCCGTCGTCGTCGTCGTCGCAGCCGTCGAAGCGACCATCGCCATCGAGATCCCGCTGGCCCGGGAGCGGAACGGCCACGCACGCGCCCGTATCGGCGACGCAGGAGCCGGGTCCGTGACAGGCGTCAGTAGGCGCACACTCGACTGGCGCCCCGTCCGTGCAGGTGCCGTTCGTGCAGCTCTCGAGACCGTTGCAGGCGTCGTCGTCTCCGCACGGAGTGCCGTCGGCCACCGCGGTATAGACACACCCTGTGCGTGCTTCGCACGAGTCGGCCGTACACACGTTACCATCGTTGCACACGAGCGCCGTGCCCGCCGCGCAGGTGCCGGTCTGGCACGTCTCAGCGCCGTTGCACGCGTCGCCGTCGGCGCACGTCGCGCCATTCGCCACGAGCGTCGTCACGCAACCCGACACGGCGTCACACGAATCGGTCGTGCATACGTTGCCGTCGTTGCAGACGAGCGCCGTGCCTGCCGCGCAGGTGCCGGCCTGGCACGTCTCAGCGCCGTTGCACGCATTGCCATCAGCGCACGCCGTGCCATTCGCCACCGGCGCCGTCACGCAACCCGACGCACTGTCACACGAATCCGTCGTGCAGACGTTGCCGTCGTTGCACACGAGCGCCGTGCCCGCCGCACACGAGCCAGCCTGACACGTCTCGGCGCCGTTGCACGCATTGCCGTCGGCGCACGCCGTGCCGTTCACCGCTGATGACGTCACGCAACCCGATGCACGGTTACACGAATCCGTGGTGCAGACGTTGCCGTCGTTGCACACGAGTGCCGTGCCCGCTGCACACGAGCCGGCCTGACACGTCTCAGCGCCGTTGCACACGTCGCCGTCGGCGCACGCCGTGCCATTCGCCACTGGCGCCGTGACGCAACCCGACGCACCGTTACACGAATCCGTCGTGCACGGGTTGCCGTCGTTGCACACGAGCGCCGATCCGGCGGCACACGAGCCGGCCTGACACGTCTCGGCGCCGTTGCACGCATTGCCGTCGGCGCACGCCGTGCCATTCGCCACCGGCGCCGTCACGCAACCCGACGCGCTGTCACACGAATCCGTCGTACAGACGTTGCCGTCG
>JADMJS010000661.1:0-11191 GCA_018780435.1 Myxococcales bacterium | reverse complement strand
CCGACGCGCTGTCACACGAATCCGTCGTACAGACGTTGCCGTCGTTGCACACGAGTGCCGTGCCCGCCGCACACGAGCCGGCCTGACACGTCTCGGCACCGTTGCACGCATTGCCGTCGGCGCACGCGGTGCCATTCGCCATCGGCGTCGTCACGCAACCCGACGCGCTGTCACACGAATCCGTCGTACAGACGTTGCCGTCGTTGCACACGAGCGCCGTGCCCGCCGCACAAGAGCCGGCCTGACACGTCTCGGCGCCGTTGCACGCGTTGCCGTCGGCGCACGCCGTGCCGTTCGCCACTGGCGTCGTCACGCAACCCGACGCACTGTCACACGAATCCGTCGTGCAGACGTTGCCGTCGTTGCACACGAGCGCCGCGCCTGCCGCGCAGGTGCCGGCCTGGCAGGTCTCGGCACCGTTGCACGCATTGCCGTCGGCGCACGCCGTGCCGTTCGCCGCTGGCGACGTCACGCAACCCGACGCGCTGTCACAGGAATCGGTCGTACAGACGTTGCCGTCGTTGCACACGAGTGCCGTGCCCGCCGCACAAGAGCCGGCCTGACACGTCTCGGCGCCGTTGCACGCGTTGCCGTCGGCGCACGCCGTGCCGTTCGCCACTGGCGTCGTCACGCAACCCGACGCACTGTCACACGAATCCGTCGTGCAGACGTTGCCGTCGTTGCACACGAGCGCCGCGCCTGCCGCGCAGGTGCCGGCCTGGCAGGTCTCGGCACCGTTGCACGCATTGCCGTCGGCGCACGCCGTGCCGTTCGCCGCTGGCGACGTCACGCAACCCGACGCGCTGTCACAGGAATCGGTCGTACAGACGTTGCCGTCGTTGCACACGAGTGCCGTGCCCGCCGCACAAGAGCCGGCCTGACACGTCTCGGCGCCGTTGCACGCGTCGCCGTCGGCGCAGGCCGTGCCGTCCGCCGCTGGCGCCGTCACGCAACCCGACGCGCTGTCACAGGAATCGGTCGTACACACGTTGCCGTCGTTGCACACGAGCGCCGTGCCTGCCGCGCAGGTGCCGGCCTGGCACGTCTCGGCGCCGTTGCAGAGGTCGTTGTCGGCGCACGCGAGGCCATCTTCAACCGCGGCGTCACACGACCCAGCCACACAGACGCGGCATTCGTTCACGCACCCGCAACCGAGCGCGAACACGACACGCTGATCTCCCGGGACCACCGCCGTAGTCACCCACGGAAGGGCGCCGCCGTCGGAACGACTCCACGTCGCGACACCGTCGGCGTCGGGTGCCGGCAGAGTCACGCTCCAGCTCCCGTTGTCCGCGATGAGAGTGGCCTTGCCATCGGCGCCGCTCGTGATCGTCGTCAGCGCGCCGTCGTCGTTCGCGAAGGTCACATCGAAGCCCTGGAGCGCGGTGTCCGTCGCCGTGCAGTCGTCATCGCCATCGAGGTCGAAACAGACGACCGCCGTCAGGCGCGGCCGTGGCGTGGCCGTGACGGCGATCATCTGGAGCGTGTCCGCGGCGGAGCCATCCGCATCGACGACCGCGAGCTTGACGCCGTAGGTTCCCGCGGCGGGGAAGGTCACGGTGGCGCTCGCACCACTGGCCGACCAACCGAGCGCGGGCACTTCGAAGGTCCGGCTCACGATGGGGTCGAAGCTCGAGCTGGTGTCGGTGAGTGTCGCGGTGAGGCCGTCCGCGGCCGCGATGAACGACGGGACCGGCACCGAGTCCGTGGCATCCACACGCAGCTCGCGCGTGACTTCACGACCCAGCGCGTCCGTCGCGATGGTCGTCACGAACCATGTTCCTTGTGATGGGAACGCGTGTGTCACGGCGAGGCCCGACCCCGTGCTACCGTCGCCGAGGTCCCATGCGACTGAGGTAGGCGCGCTCGCTCCGGGCGCCGCCACGAACGTGTACGCGCCCGCGCTGCCTTCGACCGGGGAGGTCGGACCGGTGATCGAGCCATCCGGCCCGCTGCTCGGGGCAGCAAAGACGCGAACACGCCGCGTGTCGGTGGCCGTCGACGTCGCGATCGTATTGCCCATCGGATCGAGCGTGCGCGTCACGACGGTGAGGACGACGACATGGTCGCCGACCGCGCCGAAGGTGAAGGTCGCCGCCTCGTTCATGTCGTTGACGGTCGCCGATTGCGAGCCCGTCGTGAACGTGTAGGTGCGGTTCAGGAGTGGCACTGGGCCGTGGACTCGCGCCGTGAACACGACCGCCGTTTGGGGACGCACCCAGGTGTTGCCACGTGGTGATTCAATGAACGCGTCGTGGTCGCAGACGTCGCCGAGGCCGTCTTCATCCTGGTCCTGCTGCCCAGGGTTGGCGATGGCCGGGCAGCTGTCCTGGTCGTCTGGGACCTCGTCGCCGTCGGCGTCGACGTCGCAGATCTGGTCGAGGCAGCAGCCTGGTTCGGGATCCGTCGCGCAGGCGTCCTGATCGTCCCGAGCGCCGTCCTGATCCGTGTCGGCCGAGAGCGGATCGGTCGTGCGTACCGACGGTCCTGCGAGCTCGTCGCGCGTCGAAAGTCCGTCGAGGTCCACGTCGCCCGTCGTGATGAGCGCCTGAACGCGCGCCGCACTGCCGAGGGCGTCGAGGCGTGCCGTGCCGACGCGGGCATGCAGACGGGCGACATCACGCGCGAGCGCCGAGCTGGCCTGCTCCGTGGTGACGAGGGCCTCGAGCCGTCGCGCCACCTCGAAGTCGAAGCGCGTCCCTTGCCACGTCCCATGGCCGGCGACTTGCGACCACAAGACGGCGACATCACTGCGCCATCCCGCGAGCGCCGACTCCGCGTCGACTGCGGCCGCCAGCGCGAGCAGCGTGGCGTCCGTCGCGGGCGCTCCAGTCGCCGCCACGAGCGTGCCGATGACCGCGTCATACGGCTCGTCGCCGGGCGCGCTGTCGGCGTCGCCGAGCAATGCGGTCGTTCCGTCCGGTCCGCGGGCCCACGCGAACAGGGACTCGACGAGGGCCGCTCGACGCGTCGTCGTCACGTCGAGGACGAGCGAACCGGCGTTCACCACCAGGGCCGTCGCGAGCTTTGCCGTCACGGCCGCCCGCCACGCCGTCACGGTCGCAAAGTTCGCACCGTCGCCGGTCAGCGCGCGTGAGGCGTCCGCGGGAGTGAACGCCCCGAGGCCCGGCAGGAGGACCTTCACCGCTTCGAAGTCGCCCGTGGCGTCGGCGACCACTGCCGCGAGCGACCGCCCCGTCTCGGCGGAGAAACGTACGGAATGATTCGGGTTTGGCGCGAGACTCACCCCACTGGCCGCAAAGTCGCCACCCGCGGCCGCACGCAGGGAGAGCGGCGAGCCGGCGAAGTCGGCGAGCTCGAAACGTCCGACACCGGACAGCGCCGACCCACTGAGGTCCAGTGGGCTCAGCGACGCGGTGCGCTCGACACCCCACGGCGAGAGCGTCGCCGGTCGCGACGACGCCAGCGCCGGATCGGTGCCACGCCACCCGGTCTCAGCGAGGTCCGGACTACCGTCGCCGTCGGTGTCGAGGGGCTTCGACCCGGCGGCCTGCGCCGCGCTGCCGTAGAGAAGCTCGTCGAGGTTCGAGTAGCCGTCGCCATCGCTGTCGAGCGCGCCGTCCTGGTTCAGCGGATCGAGACCGGCGAGCGACTCGAAGCGGTCGGGGACCCCATCGCCATCACTGTCCCGGCCGAGTGGCGCAGCGCTGAAGTCGTACGTGCGCTGCACGGGCGCGACGAGCTGAGTCCCACCCGCCGAGACCACGCGGGCCGTCACCGTGACGCTGCCCGTCCCAAAGACCGTGAACTGGGCCGACGCGTCGCTCACGGACTCGGGGGAGATGAACCCGCCCTCCGTCAGCGTCCACGCCACCCGAGCCCCCATCGGGACGCCGTACGCGCGGAGCCCGACGCGGATTGGCTCCGAGTAGGCGCCCGCTGTCGGCTCCATGTCGAGGGCCGCCATGGGCGGAGACCCGGCCGACTGGGAGGCCGCCTTGGGTGAAAAGAAGGAGATGGAGGGCAAGGGCAACGCCGGGTCGCCGGGATAGCGGCCGTTGCCGTTCTCGGTCAGGACGTTGTCGCTCGCATCGAGTCCGACCAGGGCCTCGGTGCTCGACGATGGGTTCGGCGCGAGGCTCTGGGTCACCACGACCGACATCTGCCCGCTGACATAGTCAGCAGATTGGGTCCGTAGGCCGGCCAGGTGGTAGGTCAGGATCTGCCCGTCGGTCCGCATCACCCACACGTTGGCGCGGTCCGGGCCGTAGAAGTCTGCGTGCGCAATCGCGCCGGTGCACACGAGGCCGGCGATGAGTGTGACGAGTCGCGTGCTCCGCATCAAGGCACCTCTCCGTTCCAAACATCGAGGCCGTAAGGGCCCTGCTTGGCGTGGACGATCCAATTGGAGTCGCGGTAGCCGCTGATCTCACCCCGATCGTCGAAGTACACGAACTGATACTGGTAATCGCGCCCGGCGGCGTGCGGGTGACGGTCGAGCCAGAGGACCTCCATCGACCTGGCGTCTCCCCCGGTGGCCGATCGGTTCATGTCCATGATGACGAAGTTCGGGTCGTCCATTCCGAAGAGGACGGGCCCCTCGTGGCTCAGCAGCGGGCGCCAACTGCGGAAGTGCTTCCGCGAGAAGAAGCACGTCGGGGAATGAATGAACTCCGAGACTTGAATGAATGGCGCGACGCTCGCGGGGTTCGTCGACGAACGCGAGCGGCGGTAGACGACGACCCGCCGGAAGTCGAACTTCGTCAGCGCGTCGCGACAGAAGCCGCTGCACCGGCTCGCGACCTCGGAGTCCGGCAGGCCCGTGGGCTGGTTTGGGCTGTGCCAGAAGTACGACGCGGTGTTCACGTCGCCGCCTTCGATGGTCGGACGCGCGAGGCAGGTCTGTTCGGGGTTGTTCGGGTCACACGTGAACTGCGGCCGACAGCCACAGTCGTCCGGAAGCGTCTGGCAACGCGCCTCGAAGTCCGGGGGACGGTTTGGGACGTCGCTCAGCGCTCCCACCGCGGCGACGGACACGAAGGGCACGCCATCAGCCTTCAAGTATTCCACCTTCATCGGCGCCCCCAGCACGCCCGGCCGAGTCTCGCTAGGCCATTGAATGTACTCAGGAAGCGCCATCGCGTCGGGCTTGCGCTCCACGCAGAGCGGCGCTGTCGCCGCCGAGAGCTGCCCGGCGCTCCCGACCGTCGGCGGGGCGAGGCCAACCGAACGCGCCGAGACGCACCAACGCTCCGTCGTCGAGTCCGGGAGCACGGCGCCGAGGTCGATGGGGTCGATCTTGACGTTCTCGGTACCGTAGCGGCCACGAGCCGGGAAGAACTCGGTCTTGCGCTGATTGGCGGCGGCGCCTTCTTTCCAGACCTCGGCCACGATCCCACCGATGGCTTCGTCCGGCGCCGTCCATGAGAGCGAGCCGGCCGTGGCCGCGGCGGGCACTTCGAGGCGCAAGAGCCGCGGCGGCGCCGGCGTGTTCACGACCGGGTCCTTCGGGACTCGGTTCACGCATGGCCCTGGCGACCGGGTGGAGGACAAGGTGTTCGGGGCGCCCTTCGAGGTGTCGTGGGTCTTGGTCAGTGAGTAGCAGACCATGTCTTTGCCGAAGTCGCCGGTGTCGTGCGTCTCGAAGACCGTACAGGTCGGCTGGTTGCAGCACTGCCACCCGACGCGGTAGGCCTCGACCTCCACACTCACGACCTTGCCCTGGGCGTCGAAGGTGGGGAACTCCTGCTCGAGCTCAAGGTAGGCGCACTCGCCTTGGTGGATGGTGGCCGCGACTTGGACCGCTGATGTAACGACCTCGCCGTCGTTATCGAGTGCGCGCTCGCAGCGCGAGTCATCGAGCACCGCCGTGAAGTTGCAGGCGAACTCCTCGCAGCCCGGCGCGAATGGGTTCGTCACACACGGCTGGAGCGTGAAGGGGCTGGTGCTCTGGTCGTCGCGGATCACCATTGGTTGGGGCGCGGCGAGAGGGCGGCCGTTGCGGTCGAGGAACTCGACATGGGGCGTGCAGTTCTGACTGAGTTCGGCCCCACCGCCGCCGTCGCCGCCGAAGATGAACTGGAGCGAGTAGGCCTTCTGGGTAAGCGCCTGGCAGAGCGTCGTCTGCTCGGTAGGGGCCATCCAGCTAAAGCGCGGCAGCGGGTCCGTCTCGGACGGTGTGATGACGTAGGGGAGCTGGCTCGCGATGTTCTCGTCGAGCGGCATCATCACTGGGATGGTGCCGACGTAGGACGCGAGGCGCATGGCGACCATGGCGTCGACGTCCTCCTGCGAGTTGCCTTTGCGCCCACGTTCGATGAGCGCCTCGTCGAGACATGTGATGCGCATCGAGACGGCCTCTCCCGTAAGGTCGACGCCGAGGATGCGGTGGCCCAGGAAGTCCCGCGGCTCTTCCGGGACCGTCACGATGATGGGTGTGTAAACCCCGGAGTGGGGGTCTGCGGAGTCGGGCTCGAGGTCAGCGAAGGTGTCATCCTGAAAGCACATCGTCTCGCACGCGGTGAAGACGGCGTCGCCACCCGGGCCGAAGTCGAACGGCGCCGGTTTGGTCATGTCGGGGAACGCGGCCCGGATCGGCGGCGAGGGGCGGCTGATCCGCCCGTCCGCCGTCACGGCGGCGATTCGATACCAGTAGGCTTGCCCGCGATCGCCGACGGGCGTGTCGTCCACGAAGCGGAGGACGGCGCGGCCGTCTTCGCCGATCTCGGCGTCCGACGCTCGAACGACTGCGACCAAGGGAGCCACGGTCGAAGACGCCGCCGTGCAGGCCGCGCCGACGTCCGACACGGGCATGTTCTGGAGCTCTTCGGACGTGAAGTCGGCTTCGCTGTAGTCACCGACCCGATCGCCGTCGGTGTCGACCAACCGTTCGATCGTGTCCGCGAGCCCATCCCCGTCGGCGTCCGCGAACGAGTCCGCCGCATGCGCCGTCTCGAAGCGGTAGACGAGGTAACGCGCCACGTCGAGGCGAACCTCATCTACCTCTTTGGGATCGCTACACTTTGCCGCGCTCTCGTTCACCGCGAAGGCGAGCCGGCCCGTGGCCCGAGCGCTCGCTTCGTCACACACGCCGTGCGTCGTCGCGAAGCTCCACAGCCAGTTGTCGACCGACACCTGTGGCCACTCGATCCAGAGCGCCTTGGTGTCGACGAGGCCGTCCCCAGGCGCCTGCGTGTCGTGCGCCATCACGCTCTGCGTCACGGCGCTCACGTTCCACGGCGTCTCCGGCGGCATGAAGTCGCCGACCCGCGTCGAGAGCGTGCGCGTCTGGCCGAGGTTGCCGGTGCGATCGCGCGCCGCGACCGCGTAACAGACCGGGGCGCCGGGCCGGAGACCCGCTTGCGCGAGCGTCGGCGCGAGCTCGTGGAGCTGAACGAAAGCGGGGCGCCACGTCGAGACGTAGCCCTCCGGACCCTCGAGGATTCGGTCGGGTGCAGGCGAGGTGATGACCAGCGGCTCGGCGCTGACCCGGCGAAGACCCGGAATGGACACGACGCCGCCCTTCTCGAACGGACGCGCCCGCAGCGCCGCGCTGAGATCGAGGAGCGTGGGGCACGCCCCGGGCGCTACCCAGGTCTCGTAGCCCACGATGGACGCCGTAGTGAGGACCTGATTGACGACCGGGAGGTTCGGCCCGACGCCGGGGTGGTCCCAATTGAGCGCCACGGAGCCGTGGGCACGCCCCCAGTCGTTGCTGTCGCAGCGGAAGAGCTCGGCGGTGACGTCCTTGAGCCCTTCGGCCGGGCCGGCGACGAAGTCCGAGCTGGTGTCGACGACGACCTCGCCGACGATGACCGTGTCGACGCCATTCTGGCTCGTGGCGACGAGCTGGAAGGTGACCCAGTCGGCCGTGCTGGGGGTGATCGGCTCGACGTGGGCCCGGTTTCGGGCGACGGCCACGTTGGGATCGATCTTCGTAAGCATCGCTACAACGGGCGCCCACGCCGGGTCGAGCAGCACGCTCCGTAGGACGGTGGGGAAGGTGCTGCTCGTCGGGTCGACGTCGGCCGGCGCCGGGCCGGTCGAGCTCGGGGGGAGGGGCGCGCCGTCAGACTCGAAGGCTTTGTCGAGGAGGTTCAGGGTCTCGGCTTTGCGACGCGCCTGGGTCGCGCCAGCGTAGAGCGTGCCGATCTGCTCGGCCGACGCGACGTCGGTGAGCCCGAAGGTCCGAATGACGACGCCGTCGCGCTTCAGGGTGAGCGTGGAGCCCGCCGGGATGAGGTCTTCGAGGCGCCCCTCCGAGGCGTCCCAGAAGACGTATACCGCGCGCGTATCGCCGCCTTCGCTGGTCATGGACGCGGCACGGCCCGCGTGGCCATACACGACGATCTGAGGTGGCAGCTCGGCGACGGCGACGTTCGGGACGGCGAAAGACGCCAGGATGACGAGGGCGGCTTGGAGCAGGTGTGTTGCGATGGGATGACGCATCGAGTGGCTCCTAGTGCGGCCCAGTGAGATCGAGCTTCTTGAGCTCGAAGGAGTCGTCGTATTCGGCTTCGATGAGGGCATCCATGGTGAGGCAGAGCCCACCATCCTTGCGGCTGTCTTCGACGGTCATCCACTCCGCGGGTGAGCAGAAGCCGAGCCCCGCCGCACACCAGCCCTGCCCTTTGAAGAAGGGCTTGCTGGTCTCGAGGTTGTAGGTGAAGCCCATGCGGACGGTGCCTCGCACCGACACGAGACACGCGATCTTGCCGAACACGGAGCCACCGATGAGGCCGCCCACCGCCTTGTTCAAGAACCACGCGCCAAAGTCCGCGCCGAAGCCGACCTGGAAGACACAGCCGATGTTGAAGACCGGAATCGACGCCGATCCGCGCACATAGCCGCCAGCGAACTCGCCGGGGACCTTCACGAAGCCGGCGAACTGCGGGTCGAGCTTCCGCAAGACCGAGTCGTCGCACATGCGGCCGACGAGGAAGGCGACCGACATGTCGTAGCCGGAGAAGTTCGCGCCCGCAGCGGCGCCGACGTAGTTCTCAAGCTGCCCGAAGCCCATCGCGAAGCGGATGTCGCGGATCGAGAAGGCCTTGAAGTCGAGCTTGCCCGTCGTGATGAGCGCGCCGTTGATGCCGATGGGATCCATGCCCTTCAGGGTGAAGCCGATGCTCAGCTCCTGAATCTTGAGGCCGCCCTTGCCGCCCATGGTGAAAGGCAGGTTGTAGGCGCTGATGGTGGCGTCGAGGTAGCCGGCACCGGGCGCGTCAGCCCCGACGCCGCCGGCTGGGAGGCAGTTCTTGCCCTTGTCCGACATCGCCCAGGACTTCATGAGCAGTGACGCGCGGAAGCTCTGTTCTTCGTCCTTGCGCTTGCTCTCGTCGCCGCTCCCCTTCGCGGGCTTCGAACCGAAGCGCGCGTCGATCTGCAAGAGCTGCACGGCGTTACCGACGATCTTGGCGTAGCCGTCGAGCGACGCGCCCGTGAAGCCGGCGGCCTTCTCGATGGGCGCCGTCACCGACTCGAGCGCCTTCGCGACCACTTCGAGCGCCTTGTTGATGGCCTCCCGCAAGAACTGGTTGAGCTGCTCCACGAGGCGCGCGGCGAGCTTGTCGACCTCTTCGAGGACGAGGCGGATGGACTGCTCGAGCAGCTTGTCGAGGTCGCGGACGAAGCTCGACTCGATGACGAGGCGCGAGAGCATCTGCCGTAGCTCCGCCTTCTTCGGGAAGGGGATCTGCTGCATGAGGTCCGTGAAGAGGGCGCCGACCTGGGTCTGGACGTTCCCGATGAGGTCGTAGAGCGGCTGCTTGAGCTGCGTCGCCACGAGGTCGACCAGGGTCCCCTTGGCCGGGTCAGGGCTGACGAAGTAGAGGGTGCCGGGGGCGAGCTTGAGCTGGGACTCGACGAGCGTGAGCGCGTCGTCGAAGAGGTCTTGGAACTCCTGCTTGGTGCGCGGGAGGGTGTCGATGGCGGTCGTATCGATGGTCACGCTGCTGACGGCCGCGGCGAGCTCGTCGTTGTACTGGATGAGGATGATGACCTTGTCGCGGAACTGGCTCTTCATCTGAGTCGCGATCTGGGCCGCGAGATCGATCTTGGCGGTGACCTGCGTGGTCACCCCGTTCAGCATGTTCGCGACCGAGGTCACACTCGCGGCGAGGCCGCCCGTGGCCTTGGCGGCGGTGTCGAGCGGTCCTGCGAGCTTGCCGAGGAAGCCGCGGACCGGGACCGTGATCTGAGTGATGCCGCCGCCGACGCCGCAGAAAGCGCTGTTCACGGCGCCGCGGGCGTCTTTCAGGCGGGTCCGGATCTTCTTGGCGTAGCCGCCGACCTCTTTCAGGGCTTGGGTGAAGTTCTTCAGATCGAGGCCGAGGAAGGCGCCGACGCCCTGGACGATGCCGGGGATGGTGTCGGACTCGGCCGCGGCTAGGACCTTGTCGATGGCCGATGCAATCTCGTTTACCTTGGAGAACACCACGTTCTCTTGCGCCGGGACCCCGCCATTGCAGCTGAAGAGGCCAAGCGCGACCTTCGCGGCGTCGAGGCCATTGAAGATGTCATGGGCCGGGTGGTCACCCGGGAAGCTGCAGTCGGTCGCGAGGTTGATGGTGCCGAGCTGCGCGTCGACCTCGCCAAGCGTCTTGCGGGTTTTGGCCAGGAGGCAACGCGCGACTTTGAGCCCGTCGCTGAGGGTCCCTATGAGGCCGCCGTTACCATTGGAGCCAATGAGCGCGCTCTTGACCGATGCGACGGCGCCCGAGACCTGCGTCTCGAGCTTCTTGACCTGCGTGAGCGCGCCCACGAAGGAGAAGCCGATGCGCGTGCCGTCGGACTTGAGAGGGCACTTGTTCTCGTCGTCGAGGAGCTGGCACGCCATCACGAGCGCGTCCCGAACGGCCGGGCTGAGCGTCACGCCGACCGTGAGCGACGGTGGCCGAAGCTGCGCCATCGCGTCGGCCATCGCCTGTGGGATGTCATTGTAGAGCTTGCGGACTTCGCCCGAGAGCGACCCCGTGAGCGCCGCGAGCCCCTGGTCGACGAGCGCCGTGAGCTGCGCCATGCCGGCGTTCACGAGCTGGGTGGGCGCCGCCTGGATGACGGTCACGACCTCCGCGAACTTGTCGAGCACCGGGCCGAGGGCGCTGTCGAAGAGCGCGCTGACGGCCCCTTGGACGACGCCCGAGAACTTGCTGCCGACCGCCGCCGCGATGAACTTCGACGGGGTCCGGATGTCCTTGAGGATGCACCACAAGGGTCCGGATTCGTTCTG
>JADMJS010000484.1 GCA_018780435.1 Myxococcales bacterium | reverse complement strand
AGAGGAGGAGCGCGAGGCCGAGCGCGATCCCGATGGCCGACGAGGTCTTGGCCTCGCGGACGACGCTCGCCAGCTCCATATCGCCGAGATCGAAGAGGTGGCGGACGCCGCGCAATTCCTCGGGGAGAAAGGGCAATTTGCGGAGCGGGAAGACCTGCTGGCCGATGAGGGTCGGGCCTTGGCGGCCGAGGTCGAGCTGGCCGTAGAGGTAGACGCCGCTTTCGCCGACGGCGGCGGGCAGGGGCAGGTCGAAGCGACCGGTCTCGGCGTCGGCGGTCCCTTGCGCCACGACGGCGTCTGCCGCACCGAAGTCGGGGCTGCGGAGCGCGAAGACGTGGAAGGGGTAAATGCCGCGGTAACCCTCGAGCCGTCCCTTCAGCACCAGCGGTGCGTCGGCGCGGGCGATCCCGGCGACGAACAGCAGCGCGAGCAAGAGCGCGCGCGATGGCGTCATCGGCGCACCAGCTCGAGTACGTAGTCCGACTCGCTCGCGCCATCGGCTTCGAGGTGGACCCGGTAGCGTCGTCCGGGGGCGAGCGGGAGCGTGAGGCGGGGGACGCTCTCGGCGGTCCCCGCGAGCGTGAGCTGGGCGGCCGGCAGCCCCGGGCGCTTCGGCCGCACGGTGACCGACGCCGTGTCCTCCGGCAGCACGAGCGTCACCGGGAGCAGAAAGGGCAGCCCCTCCTCGCCGGGGCGGCGCGCGAGGAAGCGTTCTGCCCTGACGCCGTCGCCGAGATCGAGCATCAGCCGGCGCTGGCCTTCCCAGGCGCAGTCGGCCGAGCAGCGGACCCGATGAAGGTCGAGGAAGGGCAGGGCGACGTGCTCGTCGTGCGTCCAGCCCCGGCGCGTGAGCTCGGTGAGGAGCTGGTCCGTTGGGACCGGGCTGAACTTCGGCGTCCCGAACATGACCTCACGGTAATCCACGATCCAGACCGAGGTGTACTCGAGGCGGTCGACGACCGTCTCGGCCGGCAGTCCGAGCTCGACGAGGGGACCGCGGAGTCGTCGTGGCGCGGCTGGAGCCCCGAGCTCGGTCTCGTGGGCCCGCATCGCCGTGATGAGCGCGGGCGGCTGGCCGCGATCGACGTAGTACTGGAGCTGATCGCCGTAGAAGCTCGCCGGCATCACGAGGTACGCATCGCCGTCGCTGGCGTGGCGCTGGAGGTGCGTGACGGCCGCGTCTTGGTCGGGGCGGACGGGCGGGGCGACCGAGACGGCGCTCTGCCACGTCCAACTGCCCGCGAGGAGAACCACACCGGCGAGTCCGGGCCCCGACGTCGCGCCCTTTCGGGTGACGGCGCTCGCGGCGAGCACGACCAAGAGCCCAGCGAGGAGAGGGCGGGCCCAGCGAAAAGCCCAATAGATACGGCCGCCTCCGAAGGCCACGCTCATGGTGTGCGAGAAGAGGAGCCAGGCCGCGACGAAGAGGATGAGCATGCCGGCCTGGGCGGCGAGCGATGGACAGTGCGCCCGGAGCGCGCGCAGGCCGAGAGCGACGATTGGAAAGACCAGGACGAGCGCCCACACCGCGTGCGCCGGGAGGCCGGCAAGCACGGCGGCCATTCGGCCCACGAAGGCGAGGAGCCCGGGGCTCTCGGGATACGCGCCTGCCATGAGGCCGAAGCGGAGCCCACTCGCGGTGAGCATGTGCTCGTAGTGGGGCGCGAAGGCGACTGGGAGCGCCGCGGCGGCGGCGAAGGCCCAGGCCGCGGCGCCCGAGTCGCGGCGAAGCGCTGGTACGCGCAACGCGGTCACGAGCAGCGCCAGGCCTTGCGCCGCTGAGAAGAACGCGAAGCCGTAGTGGCTCAGGAACCCGGCGAGGTGGACCACCGCGAAGAGGGGCCAGCGCAGACCGCCCACACGTCCGCGCGTCACGCCGGGGGCGAGGAGCAGCGCCAGCGCGGCCAAGAGACCGGCGAGCGCGTAAGGTGACGCGTCACGGCCGTAGTACGCGCAGACGGGGTGAAGCGCCGAGAGCACGAGCACGGCGGCGAGTCCGGCGCGGGCCGCGGCGGGGCTCGTGCTGGCGAGCGCTCGATGAGACACGAGGCCCATCACGGCGACAAAGGCCCCCGCGAAGAGCGCAGACGGGAGGCGGAGCCAGAAGGGATCGACGGTGAACGCGCCGATCCCCCTCAGGACCAGCGGCATGAGCGGGCCGTGAGCGAGCTCGGCGGACATCGGGTCGGTCAGGAGCGCCCAGGCCGACGCCGGACGTAATGCCTCGTGAAAATAGGTGTATTCAAGCAGGTCGAGCGACTCGGCACCGAGCCCAAACGACGAGACCAGGGCCGTGAGCCCCGCCGCGGCGAGCAGCCAGGACCACGGCGCTCTCGAGTCGGCGGCGGCGGAGGGGCTCGCCGGATGCCGTCTCAGCCTCGCTCCGAACACGAGCAGCATGACGATGATCCCGGTGCCTGCCCATCGCCCCGTCTGCGTCCCGACGGGCTCGCCGCGCCACACCGCTTCGGCGACGGCGAGGTCCGGGATCTCGAGCCGCACGTCGTGCGCGCCCGGGAGCACGGCGTCGACGCGAGGGAGAAAACGACGGCACGCGAGGAGCCGAGGATCACACGCGGCGGAGGCGAGCAGCCACACCGGGCCCTCATGGGTGGGCGGAATCGGGAGCTCGAAGCGGCCGTCGGGCGTGGTCGCGGCGGTCACCACGACGCTCGCCGGATCCCGGAGATCGCGAGTCGAGAGCGCCGAGACCCAGAGCCCTTGAGCGCCGGTCACCCGCCCGGAGACGGTTTGAGGCGCGGACCGCGCGGCGGGCGCTGACAGTGCCAACAGGACTAGGGCGAAAATGGCGAACGCTCGCACCCGAGTCAGGGAGGCCCTCGTCGGGTGACGGAGCGACGTGCTTTGATTGGTAAGGTGCCCCACCGGCCCGCGGGTTACGGCGATGGTTGGCGTGGGAGCGGCCTCATCCACCTGCGTTTGCATTTGATTGCTCGCGCAGCGGATGAAAGTCGACCCGCGGGCCGATGGAGCGAGCACACGGTCGGCGTGGGCGTCCTTCCGCATGCAGCGCACAGCCTCGGGTGTGTCAAGACACGGCATGTCCCGAAGCCACGCGGTGAACGGTCGAGTGCAACTCGGGCCAGGGCCCGAGGAGCGCTCGATTTTGTCGACCTTGGTACGAGTTGGATGGGACGGCTGACCCGACCATCTCGACCTCGGACGTGGCGAAGGGGTCGCACCCCCGCCCGGAAAAGTAGCCTCACGGGATACGAGACCCCAACGAGACTGCTCTTCAATGAAGCCGTTGATGGATGAACTTCAACGAAGTCGAGAGGAAAGCAGGCAAGCCCACACGCTCTCGATCACGCCGAAGGCCGCCATCGCGGACCTCGCACTTCTCTTACCCTGCCGAGCGATTAGCTCGCCGGCTTGGGCTTCGGCTTCGGAAGCGGAGCCGGTCGCCAGTTGGTCAGCGCCACGGTGAACCCCTCTCTTCAGGTTGTGTTCCAGCGAGTGTCCCTCGCCTCAGACACTTTGGCGATTCCCTGAAGGCAAGTCAATCGCCAGCGCGGGGCTCAAGGAGACAAAGTCTTGATTTTTCGTAGGAAGTCGGTGGGGACGGCTGGTCGCGCCGAGTCGGCAGCTCGCGGAACTCTCAGTGCACGGAGGACAATACCTGCGAACGGCGACGCCCTGCTCGCGGTCGGGTCAGGGCGTCAGTCGTCGTCCGAGAGCGTGATGCCGGCGCGTTCGGCGAGGACACGTTCGACGGCCGCTTCGACGTCTTCGAGCTCGAAGGGCTTGTCGACGTGGGCGTCGGCGCCGTAGAGCGGCGACGTGAGCGCGTTCAGGTTAGGGCCGATGGCCGTGAGCATGACGATGCCGGTCTTGTCGAAGTCGTCGCGTTCACGGATGTGACGGGCGACCTCCCAGCCGTTGAGGCGGGGCATCATGACGTCGAGGACCATCGCGTCGGGGCGGAAAGTGAATGCCTGTTCCAGCGCCTCTTCGCCGTTGTTGGCGTCCGCGACCTCGAAGCCGCGGCTACGGAAGTGGGACTTCAGGATCTCAAGGATCTCGAAGTCATCGTCGGAACAGAGGATCTTGACGTCTTTTCGAGCGCGAGTCGGCACAGGACCTCCCAGGTCGCCACAGCAGCCGATCTACGTGTGCGCTGCTGGAGTGTCAAACGAGAAGAGGCCGCGCGTGGTGCGGACTGCGATGACGCGCGAATCGCCACCCGAAACCGTGGTCACTCTCGCTCGCTCGGGACCCCGTCATCCGCGTCGTGCGGGGTCGGCTTCGTGCCGCCGGTCACCTCCGCCAGCTCGCGGCTGAAGCGTCCGAGGAAGGCGAGGCCGAACAGCGCCGGCATCACAAACTCGACCGCCGAGAAAAGGAGGGCGGCGCCGGTGAGGCTGGCGGGGTCGGCGTAGGCGGCAAAGAGCCAGACGACGGCGAGCTCGCGGGTCCCAAAGCCGCCGATGGTAACCGGTAGCAGCGTGATCCCGAGAATGGCCGGGAGCGCGGTGAACACGGCAAAGAGAGGGACTCCGATCCCCACGGTTCGGAAGCAGGCCCAGAGGGCAATGGCTTCGCCGAACTCCACGATGAGCGCCATCGCCAGGAGACGAAGCTTGGTACGCATCCCGAAGCGGAGGAAGCCGTGGACCAACGGCTCGACGCGGGTCGCGAGCGTCGGTGAGAAGCGCTGAACGATGGCGAGGCCGAGCAGGTGCAGCGGCCGGAACCAGAGCGCGACCACGACGGACACGACCGTGATGGCGCCCACGAGGGCGCTCGTTCCGAGGGTCTGCCCGTCAAGCCCGACCGCGAGGCTCAACCCGACGCCAAGAAAGATCGCTTGCGAGAGCGCCACGAGGAAGAGGTCGAAGAGCACCGACGCGAGCCCGGACAGGAGTGGGGTGCCGGCCCGACTGCGTAACCAGAGCGCTCTGAAGGCTTCTCCGCCTCGAAATGGGATGATGACCTTGAGGGGCTGATTGCCCATTCGGGCGCGCGCGAGATCCCAGAACGACACGCGGTGGCCCATGGCGCTCAAGATGGCGCGCCAGCGCCAGGTGGGCAGCGTGATCCACGTGAGGAGCGAGAAAGCGACGAGTCCGACCGCGTGGAGCGGGTTCACGGTCGCGAGGACGCTCGCGACGACCTCGATGTCGACGCTCGCCAGGAGCACCGACAGGAGCGCCACCGCCACCCCACTCAGGAGCACGCCATGAAGCCACTTCGGGATGGTCACGCGTCTCTCCCGGTGCGTGCTTCCAAGGGTTTGGTCATCCAGGTCCAGAGGCGCTCGGCCATTCGAGGGA
>JADMJS010000292.1 GCA_018780435.1 Myxococcales bacterium | reverse complement strand
TCGACACGACGATTCGCGAAGAGCACATGCTCGACATGCAGCTCGACCTCATCCCGACCAGCATGATCATCTGGTTCTTCGCGGGCGGCACCCTCCTCGGCTTACTCGGGAGCGTGTTCTCGGTCGGCCGCTATCTGCGTGGGTGAGATGGCCAAGGGCGCTCTCCACCGCTGGCTGACGGCATTGGCCCTCTCGGTCGCCCTGGTCGGCGTGCCCGGGGCCGTGTCGGCCGAACCCCCGGACGACGGCAAGGAGCCACCGGTCGAGGGCGTCAGCGAGATCACCAAGCTGCTCGGGGAGGAGTACGACCTCCTTGAAGCGCTCGACCAGCTCGACGCCGACCGAAAGCGCCAAGAGAAGGCGCTGGCCGAGGCCGAAGCGCGCCGGGTCGCGATGGTCGCGCGCCGGAACAAGGCCGAGTTCGAGCACAACGAAGCCAAGGTCAAGCTCGAGACCGAGCGCGAGCGCATCCGGCGTCGCATCCGGGTCTACATCGACCTCAAGAAGGTCAAGGACTGGCAGCTCCTCGCGAGCGCGGGTGACTATGCCAGCTACCTTCGCATGCGCCACGTCTACCGGGAGCTCGCCAAGGACGACGAGCAGCGCATCAAGGACTACCACAAGGTGGTGGACGACTACCGCGTCGCGCGCGAGAACCTAGACGCCGAGCTCGCGGAGCTCCAGCGGATCGAAGCGGCGCTGAACGAAGCGCGGCGGAAGCTCGAACGCGACAAGGCGGTCAAGCAGGCGCTCCTTGAGAGCGTCCGCACCGACAAGGAGTTCTACGCCAAGGCCGGGCGAGATCTCGACAAGGCGGCCGAGGCCCTTGAGAAGCAGGTCCAGAACTTCGAAGAGTGGACCGGAAAGCGCCTGTGGTTCCGGGACCTTCGCGGCCAGTATTCGCTCCCGGTGCCGGCAGGCGTCATCACTCGCGGCTTTGGTAAAGTCGTCCATCCGCGGTGGGGCACGGTGACCATGCACCGCGGGATGGACGTGGTGCCGGGCCGCAAGGGTGAGAAGCAGGTCCGGGTCATCTACTGGGGCAAGGTGGTCTACGCCGGTTGGCTGAAGGGTTACGGAAACACCATCATCGTCGATCACACTCAAGGTGATTATACGATGTACGCCCATCTCGAGCGCATCGACGTCAAGGTGGGCGACATGCTCGAGTCGCGTCAACAGGTCGGGATCTTGGGTAAGTCGGGCGCGCTCGGTGACGCCCGGCTCTACTTCGAGCTTCGGCTCGGCGGGAAGCCGGTCGACCCTGTCCCCTGGTTCCGGTAGCTCCTTGGCAGCCCGCGGCGCGCTGGGCCCGAGCGTAGCGCTCGTGGCGCTGCTATGGGTGAGCGGCGCGATGGCCGAACGCCTCCCGGTTCTCCACATCGTCATCGACGACGTCGGGCTTCGGCGTGACGCACTGCTCCCCTTCCTCGAGATCGACGGGATGGTCCGAAACAGCACGTGGGCCATCATCCCGAGTGGTCGCCACGCCGGTCGCCACGGGAAGCGCCTCCGGGCGGCTGGGGCGACCCTCTTCGTCCACGTCCCGATGGAGCCGCAGAAGCGCTCGGCCATGACGCCCGCGCTCGGGGAGTACCTCGAGGTGGGGGATTCGCCGGCCGAGCTCCGCGAGAAGCTGGCGCGCAGCTTCGGGCGTTTACCGGCCCGGGTTCGGGACGTCATCCGCGGTCTGAACAACCACCAGGGATCGGCGCTCACGGAGAAGCGGCGCGCCATGGACGTGGTCATGGGTGAGCTGAAGCGACGTGGCCTCTGTTTCCTCGACTCGCGGACGACGTCCGAGACCGCCGGACCCATCGCCGCCGAGGCGGCCGACGTGGTCTTCGTCGAACGCGACGTCTTCCTCGACAATGTCCGGGACCCTGCGCTGATCCGGGCGCAGCTCGACGAAGCGCTGGCGATCGCCCGCCGCGAAGGGTCGGCCATCGCCATCGGCCACCCTTACCCGGAGACGGCCGAGGCGATCGAAGACTGGCTGACCGAACATCGCCGCCGAGTCGTCCTGAAACCGCTCTGCTCGCCGGACGACGACGAAAAGCCGCGTCGCCCCAGGCGGCGATTGAGGTGACCGATGCCACGCTCTAACGCCCTCCTCACCTTGTGTGCCCTCCTCTGGCCTGCGCTCGCATCGGCCCAGTTCGAGACCTTCTCCCGCCAGACCCCCGACGGCACCCAGGTCGCGCTCGACCTCGGCATCTCGCTACTCGACAACGAGGACGACGTCCGGCTCTTGCGCGTCGACCTCTACAGCCAGATCGAGGCCGGGGCGGGCGCCGTCTACGTCGTGATCCCGTGGAGCGTGATCGCCCCCGAGGACGACGACCACGACGGCGCCGTCGGGAACATCGAGATCGGTGGCTTCTACGACTTCACCCGGGGCAGCTTCGGGCTCACCGCGGTCTTCGGCCTCATCCTCCCGACGGCGGCGGAGGACGGTCCAGGCTTTTTCGCCAATGTCGGCGCGATGTTACCGCGCTTCACCGACCCGATCACGGCGCTGCCGGAAGCGCTGGGCTTCCGCTTCGGCGCCTCGCCCCGCTTCGACTCCCGGTGGATCCTTCTCCGGGGCGACCTCGGCATCGACGTGGGCTTCCCAGTCGGCTCGACGGCCGAGGCCATCGACACCCAGCTCTATGTGCGCCTTAACGCCGGCCTCGGCCTCCGCGCCGGGCCGATGGTCCTCACCGCCGAGTTCGTGAACACGGCCAACATCTCCGAGAGTGGCCCCGAGGCAGCCGAGGACCAGTTCATCCACAGCGCGGGCGTCACGCTCTCCTACCTCTCCCGCTGGGCGGACGCCCACCTCGGCATGGTCTTCCCGCTCGACGAGGCCATGTCGGGCGAGGTCATGGCGGTGACGATGGGGCTGACCCTCTATCCCGACTCGTTCTTCTGATCCCGTCGCTTCGCTGACGGGACCGGCAGCCGCAGGGTCCCGGTCCCTTCGCCATCGAGTGCGATGAGGCCCAACGTCACGGACCCCGCGGCGGTGTCGTCGACGACGGCGGTGCCGTCCTCGAGGCTCTGCTTGGTGAGGCGCTGCCGTTCGCTCGACGAGATCGGCAGCTTCGTGAGAGCGGGATCACTCTGCGAAGAGGCTGGCCACCCCCGAGTCGCGATGAACGTGTGCCAAGCCTGTACGGGCAGTTCCAATAGCGCCGCCATCATGGCGAGGCGGTTGACGCCGCTGCGAATCTGCTCGGAGGCCTTCGCGACGACGTTTGGGCTTAGGCTCTTCTTGCACTCGATCACGATGCCTACCCAGCCATCGTCGTCCTCGAGGAGCAGCGACCCGTCGGCCGACTTGCTGCTCGCGAGCTCGGTGAAGCGCTTGTGGCCGTGAAGATCCAAGGACATGCCACGGCGACCCGCGGGGATCTCGACCAGGATCTCGGCCTTGCCCTCCGCGTCCAGCTCCTGAACGTACAGCTTCCGGTCAACCTGCTCGGGATGGACGACGTCGATTCGGAGGTCGCTGGCGATCCGGCTGAGTCGTGTTTCGAGGGTCACGTCTTGGCCGCCTCCGCAGCGTCGTTCAACGCGACGACCTCTCCTGAGAGAGCCACCAGGGCCTCGTTGAACGCGGGCATCTCCATCCCCAATGGGGTTACGGAGACGGCCTCCACCACCGAGCGTCCGTCCTGGCGCACCCGAAACTCGTAGGCGGCGACCTCATCGGCGCGGAGGTAGTCGTCTTCGTCCCACGGGATTCCACCGTCGGCGGCGACGCGCGCGAGGAGCTCCGGGGTGCGGGAGAGGCCGCCGAGCTTGACGAAGTCGTTGAGCTGCTGAGCGAAGGTGTCGCTGTGGGTCGTCACGATCACCGTCGCGCCGAGTCGAACGAGCTTCACGAGCACGCGTGCCAAGTGACGTTGCAGATGGGGATGGAGATGTGCCTCCGGCTCTTCGTAGACCAGCGTCCACGACGGCAGAAAGTGGAGGCTCAGGCCACGAATCAGGAGCACCAGGGGCACGAGCTCGTTCACGACCGTCGACGCTTGGCTGAGCGAGAGCGTCGTCGAGCCATGAGCGGGTGCGAACTCGAAGTTGCTGCCGCCCGGTCCGCGGTTCACTCGGCCGCGTAGGATCGTCGATTCGATGGACGCGGCGAGTAGCTGCATCGTCTCGTCGGTTACGTCGGACCGGCGCTGAAGCGAACGGAGGTACGCGATGCTCGGCTGCGAGAGCCCAGACAGTGGGCGTCGAACGGGGTCCGGGTTCAGTGCGGCCTGTAGCAGCGCTTCAGAGATGTCGGGGAGCAGGGTCAGATATCCACTGCGGGCGGCCGGGAGGTATTCGGAACTGTTGGCGTCAAGGAGTCCGATGGCACCGCGAAGTACTTGGCCTGCGATGTCACTGGGCTGCGGCGAGCGCCCCGGGCCGACCAAGAAGCCGCGGACCGCTCTTACCTGCCCGCGTGACCACCCCTCCACGTTATGATGATGGCCGGGTGACCCCCAATCAGGAGGCGACGGGAACGACCGTAAGGTCAAATCGTCGACCGGGATCGCCCACCGGAGTCGCGCTCGGGTCTCGCGACGGAAGACCCAGTCTAGGAGCCGAGAGCTCACGGCTTCCAGGTTGCTGCTGGCCATGGCGGCGCACTCGGCCGCGCTCAATTTGGAGACGACGTCTTGGCCATCTGAGAGAGAGGCGAGGTGGGCGCCCGTCCACGCCCGTAGCCCATCTGACGATGTACCGTGAATGGCAGCGTCGGTGAAGATGGAGTCGGGTAGCTCCCCCCTCAGCGCCCAAAGCACCGACGCCAACATGGTCTTACCGGAGTTGTTCTCGCCGACGAGGAGCGTGAGCGGCTTCAGCGTCACCTCCGCTCCCGAGATCGGGCCGAGGTCCTCCACGGTCACGGTCAGGTCAGGCATCGTCGCGCGTCCTCATGACGCTGAGAGTCCCCCATCGGGGAGGACCAGCGCAAGTCCGAGAAGGTAACAGGGCGCCGGTCACGACGACGCACTCGAGTAGTGCCGAAGCGCGAATCTCCAAACCGCCCGCGACAGCGCCACGAAGAGCGCCGCGACCCCAATCGCCACCAAGAATCCAGCCGGGTCGAGCATTCCTCGCAGCGCCATGGCGGGCCAGGTCGTCATGAGGCCGAGGGGCAAGACGAAGGTGAAGACGAGGCGCAGGGCAGGGCGGAAGACCTGAACCGGCCAGCGGGCGGCGTCGAGGGTGGACGTCAGTAGATACGAGAGGTTGTCGACGCGTACGAACCAGAAGGCGGTCGAGACGACCATGACCCAGACGGCGTAGAGGATGGCGA
>JADMJS010000601.1 GCA_018780435.1 Myxococcales bacterium | reverse complement strand
AGGCCTCGCTCTCGGGCAAGGTCGACTACCTGAAGGGCCTGAAGGAGAACATCCTCATGGGCCGCCTCATCCCGGCGGGCACGGGCCTCAGCCTCTTCCGTCCGCTCAAGATCGTCCAGAAGGCCGGTCACGACGAGGACATCGACGCCGTCGCGTGACCATCGAGGGCGGGTGCGCACGAGATTCTCGGCGTTCGTGCGGGCGGTCTGCAGAAGGTCGTCGGGCCCGCGCAAGATCGTTCGGAGGAGGTCGCCATCGACCTGTCGCGCCGCGCGGGCCCACTCCACCGCGCATGCCGCGTCGGCGAGGTCGGCCAGGGTGGTGGGCGCGCCGACGCCGGCCTGACGCGCGACATCGTCCGTCCCGACCAGCGAGGTCCCCGTCAGATCGCCGCGGGCTCCGACCGCCCCTCGCAAGGCGCCAACTCCCCCATGCAGAAGTCCAGCTCCGACTCGTTCAACACCTGCGAACGTAGAAGGGCGGCGGGCGGCGGGAGGGGCGGAAGAGCACCCCTCTCACCACAAGAGCACTCGCCTGCCTCACAGCTTGCGCATCCTGTAGGCTTCGTGGGACAGTCGTTGCAGGAGGTTTTATGGCATCTCGCGTCTCTATGCCCATCATTGGCATTCTTGCAACGGCATTCATTGGCTGTGCCACGCTTACCAGCCGGGGTACCGCGGTTCAGATCGGCAAGTCCGCGCCCGACGCGAGCTGTCGTCCTCTCGGTCTCGTCTATGGGAGTGGAGGTGGGGGCAACTATACCAGCGCTGAGCAGAAGCTCCGAAGCGCGCAGATCGAGCTGCGCAACAAGACCGCGGAGATGGGTGGCAACTTTGTGGAGATGGACGTCACCGCAGGTGACGGCGCAAGCGTGTCCATCAGTGGCCAAGCCTACAAGTGCGCCACGTTGTCGGGCAGTAGAGCCCCAGCGGCCGCCCCCCCTCCCGCGAGCGTGGCCCCGGACGCCGGTGTGACAGTGCAAGACCGCCTGACCCGCCTCAAGTCGCTGCTCGAGCAGGGCCTCATTACCCAGTCTGAGCACGACCAACGCCGCCGAGAGATCCTCGACAGCCTCTGATGTCGACCCCATCCGGCTGGGGTGTAATCCGCGTCGAGCTTTGGTCTACCTCCTCATCGAGGTGACCCTCGGTCGATGGCATGTCCCTCGCTGCCGCCGCCGCTGCCCACCTCCCGAAGTGCCTTCGCGCGCCCGACCCCGAGGCGGTGCGACACGCCTGGAACGTGGCCCGGGCGTCGCGGCCATGGGCGGCGCTTCATCGTACGGACGGGCAGCGGCATTGAACGCGAGGTGGTGTTGCCCGACATGCCGCGAGAGCCCGAAGCCGATGTGACGTGCCGAACCCTCGAGGGCGATCTTGGCGTCATTCGAATCTCGATCTTCGCGGAGCGCGCCAGTGTCGAGAGGTTCGACGCCGCGCTTGCCGCCCTCGAGGAGGCGCGTGGGCTCATTATCGACGTGCGACGAAATGGTGGCGGTGACACGGCCGTGGCGCGGCCCATCATGGGGCGCTTCATCGCCGAGCGGCGCCCTTATGCTCGAATGCGTCGTCGAGACGGGGTGGGACTCAGCCCCGCATGGACCGAGTACGTCGATCCGCGCGGGCCATTCACGTTCACCAGGCCGGTGGTCGTCCTGGCCGACTTCTGGAGCGGCAGCATGGCGGAGGGCTTTCCGATGGGGATGCGCGCCATCGCCGGCGCCCGTTTCGTCGGCACCCCGATGGCGCGACTCGGGGCGGCCGTCTTTGGGCTGCGCCTCGATCGTACGGGTCTATCGGCGCAATATTCGGGCGAACCGGTCTACGACATCCACAATGTGCCGCGCTCGTCGCTGAAGCCGGGGCAGGACCTGCTGAGGGCGGGCATCTCGGAGCTAGGGCGGCTAATCAGTAGAGAATGACGGTGACACCGCCGTGCACGAAGACGAGGTACATCTCGGCGAGAGGCTCGTTGAAGAAAGTCTCGCGTTCGGTTGGAGAACCGTAGAGCCCAAGCGCGCCTCCGACGAAGAGCGAGACCATTGGGGTTAGGCCGACGTGAACTCGAAGCCCCACGCGGCCCCCAACGTGGACCGTGTGCTCCTGGAGGACGTCGTCGAGGACGAAGCCGGTCCACAGAACCGACGGTCCTCCTGTCGCGGCCAGAGACCAGCGTTGTCCCAGCGCGAAGTCCCAGCCCACCTCGAGGCTCAAGCTCCCGTAGTACAAGTAGCCGTCGACGCCGTCCGTCGCGCCATCGATCGTGGCGCCGCTCCCGGTAAGTCCCAGAGACAAGTCCTCGAAGGGATAGGGATACCAACGTAGTCCCACACCGCCATCGATGGCGACGTCGAGCGTCGAGTCTTCGCCCGTCGACTCGTAGCCGTAGGTCGAGATGGGGTAGGGGACACCGAGGTGGATGTCGAGGGCAAGGTGGCGCGGGGCGTCGTGCGTGGCCACTATGGTCGAGGCGAGCAAAGTAGTGTAGGCGAGCACGTCGAGCGAAGGCTCAGAGTTCCTCGAAGGTCTTCAGGAACTTGTCCCCTTCGACTCGGATGTAGCCAAGCTCGTCCGTAACGGTCCAACGACTCGCGTCCAATGGCGACAGTCCATCCTCCCACACGGAGACGTCCGCGCGCTGTGGCTCGATCTCAGCGGCGAACTGAACCATTTGCCGGCTCTTGGGAATCAGTGCGCACTGCGGTTCTTCAGATGATTCCAGCGTGTCGCAGTTGACCGTGACTGTCATCGTACCAGTCCAGGAACCCGCCATGGACTTGAACTGCCCTGCAGCCAATTCGCCGGTGGGTGCGTTCTTCTTATTCGCCGCGATGGTCGCCGTGAGCGTGCAGTCTAACTCCGCAAAGCGCTCGCTGACGTAAGTGGAGTCTTCCCGAAGTTCTTCGCGTCGAGGAATCGTTACTCGATACGTTATCGTTCCGTTGAGCGAGTCCTCGCCCAGAGACCCCACAGCACTGACGACGTTTCCTAGAGGGACTTCATTCTCGATCAGCTCACCTGTCCTCGACCACTTCTCATAGTAGTCGATTCCCCAACCATACTCACAATCCGACGTCAAATCCTCGGAGGGCTCGGCAAGTTCCACCGTCGATGAGGCAGCTACCCACGGGTAGGAACTATTCACGTTGCAATCAAGCGAGATTTTGGACTCTCGTATCGAGATAACGCAGTCCTCGGCCAGCGCATAATCGGCGTTCAGCCCGAATCCTCCGTTGCTACCCGATGAACTTCCTGAGGACCGTCCTCCCTTTGATGCACAAGCGATCATGAAAGCAGCCAGTAGCATACAGCTGGCGTTGGTAGGTTGACTGAACGCCTTGAACTTCATGGACCGGAGCTTGGCCCGGATCCCGCTGAAGCGTCAAGTGGGGCGCGACTCGCTCGGCGAACCTGACGACGCATCTCCTATCGAAGATGTTGCTCTCCCAACGCGGCTCGAATCGATAGCCGCGACCGAGTCCAAGATGACGATGGGCTCGAGCCCGTCCTCCGAGAGGCTGCGGAGGTCGCTTCGCAGCCGGGCTTCTTGGGCTTCGAGGACGTCGGGGCCGAAGTCGCGGCCCTGGCGGCGTTGATTTCGCTCGTGGCAGAGCGCGCGCGGCAGGTCGAGGACGATGGCTGCAGCGGGGACGGCGGCGCTTTGAGCCAGCTTTAGGAGGTGGGCGCGGTCCGCGCGCTTCAGGTTGGTCGCGTCGATGACGGTCGTGCGGTGGGCCCGAAGACGCAGCTTCGTCAGGAGATGGACGACTTCGAAGGCGTCGGTGGTCGCGCGTTGGTCGGCTTCATCGTCTCGCACCAGCGCGCGGCACGTGTCCGACGAGACGACCTCGGTCGCGCGAAAGTGCCGCGCGGCGAAGGTCGACTTGCCGGCGCCGGAGAGGCCGATGAGGAGCACAAGGCAGGGAGACGGCAGCGTGATGACGTCGGGATTGAGTTGCGCCGTGGCCGGGTAGTCGTGCCAAGAGGCCACGTCGCGACCCTTCAGCGAACGCAGGCTTCGACGAAGGCCGCCGCGTAGAGTCGAGCCGCGGTCCAGACCTCGTCGAGATCGACTTCTTCGTCGGCGCGGTGGGCGTGCTCAAGGCGCCCCGGTCCCACCACGATGGTCGCGGTCTCGTGGAAGAAGTTGGCGTCCGAATGGGAGCGGAAGCTCGTCGGCGCGTAGACGCGACCGACGCAGTCGAACGCCATGCGGAGCGGGTTCGCGCGCGGATCGTCGGGCTCGGCGCGCGCGCCCGGGGCGAAGAACGTTCGATCGACGGCGAGGTGTACGCGGGCATGCCGGCGCCCGACCCGCGTCACCGCCTCCACGATAGAGGCTTCGACCTGGTCGAGGGAGAGGTCGGGTGCGACATGGATGTCGAGCAGCGCGCAGCTGCGGTCGGCGACGACGAACTGAGGCCCGCCCCCTTCGAGCTGCCGCACACTGACCGCGATCTCGGCTTCACTCTGCGAGTCGTAGGGGACGTCGCGTTTCGTGACGGCCAGCACCTCGGCCAGGGCGTCGACGAGCGCGTGGACGGCGCTCGCACCATGGTGGGGTAGGGCGGCGTGGGCCCGCTCGCCTGTCGCGTCGATGCGCAGCTCCACATAGCCGCAGTGGTCAGGACACGGACGCAGCTCCGTCGGCTCACCGACCACCGTGAGCGGCGCCCAGAAGCGCCCGCGTAGGGCCTCGGCGCCGTCGCCGGACTCCTCCTCGCCGACGACGAGGCCGACGGCGAGGCCCTTCTTGAGAGTCAGCCCGGACTCGGCCAGCGCGGTCAATGCCTCGATGGCTGCCGCGCAGCCGGCTTTCATGTCCGCCGCGCCGAGGCCGCGGAGTGTATTGCCGATCCGTGTTGGACGGTGATCGCGCGTCGGCTCGTCGGTTGGACCCCAGAGCGCGATGGTGTCGAGGTGACCGAGCCACAGAAGTCCGAGGGGGACAGCCGTGCCGCCACTGTCGGGGATTGGGCTGTCGGCGCCGGGTCCGAGTCGCAAGAGCACATTGCCGCGCCCGTCGCCCGGGAAGACCGGGACGGGTTGGACGTCGACCGTGAGGCCGCGCTTCTCGCATTGAGCGGCCACGAAGCGGACGAGGTCGGCCTCACCGAAGGGCGGGCTGTAGTATTCGAGCATGTCGAGGAGCTGCCCCTCGAGACGCGCCCGATCGAGCCGGGCGAAGACGGCGCCCGTGAGCGCCGTCAAACGTCGTCCTCCTCGGCGTCGTGGTTCGGGACGGCGACCGGCACCGTCGGGGTCGGGAGACTCGGCACGCCCGCCGGTGCGCGGCGACGGGGCCGCGCGGCGCGCTCCTCCGCCATCTTGCGCTCGTACTTCGGGTGCGACGTCAGGTTCTTGTAGAGGTAGATGT
>JADMJS010000647.1 GCA_018780435.1 Myxococcales bacterium | reverse complement strand
GGTTGGCGCCAAGCCGAAGGGCGCCTTCGTGACGGCGCTCTCGAAGGTCGTCTGATCCCAGTCTTGAGGGCGGTCGACGATCCGTCGGCCCCCCGAGCCCTGAGGGCTCGGTCGTAAATAAGTGGGAGGGTTGACCGCGCCGCGCCCCGCCCGGTTCGGGCCAAGTCCGAAGACATACTCCCCGTATTTCGAGGACTTGGAACGAGCCGGGCGGGGATGTGGCGCGAGGCAAACCGAACCACTTATTTTCGACCGAGTTCTCAACCGGTGGCCCGCTTGCGAAACACGATGTTGAAGAGCAGGCCGAGTCCGATGCAGATGGTGATGACGCTCGAGCCTCCGTAGGACAAGAGTGGCAGCGTCACCCCGACGACCGGCAAGAGCCCCGTCACCATTCCGACGTTCACGAAGAACTGCCAGAAGATGAGCCCTCCGACGCCGACGGCCAGGAGCACTTGGTAGCGATCCCTCGCTAACTTCGTCACGCGGATGCACCAGTAGCAGAGCAGATAGTAGAGCGTGATGAGGAACGAGGTCCCCACGAAGCCTCGCTCTTCTCCGTAACACGCGATGACGAAGTCCGTGTGCAGCTCCGGAAGCCCGCGTTGGCGATCGGCGTGGCCGTTCTGACCGCCTTTGCCGTAGAAGCCGCCCGAGCCGATGGCGATCTCCGCCTGCTTCGGCTGGTAGGCCTTGGCGAGCACTTCATTCAATTCCTTGACGTGAGTGGCGAGCTCCGGGTCCTCCGGTCGCTGTTTGAGCGTCTTCTTCGCGGCCTCGTACTCCGCCTGGAGGGCGCCGCTGTCGAGCCATACCCGGACGCGGTCTCGCTGATAGTCGTGGATGAAGAAGCGCCACCCGAGCGGCACGATGAGCGCCACGAGCCCCACGGCGAGGAAGACGGTGCGCCACCGGAGTCCTTCGAAGAAGACGATGGAGAGGGCGCAGAAGAGCGTGATGAGGGTGGTCCCGAGGTCCGGCTCGATGAAGATGAGGAAGATCGGTGGGGCGATCAGTGTGAACGGGAGCATCGGTCGCATGAAGCGGAGAATGGGCCCGTCGTCGTGGCGTTCGTCTCGGAATCCGTCCTGGTAGAACCGGGCGAGCGCCATGATGAGTGCGATCTTGGCGAACTCAGCGGGTTGCACGGATTCGCCGAGCCCGGGGATAGGGAGCCAGCGCGTGGAGCCGTTGATAGGCTTGGTGAAGAGCACTGCGATGAGCATCACGATGGTGATGGCGTAAAAGAGGTAGCTGAGCCTCGAGATGATGTGCAGGTCCGTAACGGCGCAGATGACGGCGACGACGGTGCCGACGAGGTACCACTTGAGCTGTCGCCCGTGGAAGCTGTCCGTGCTGTAGAAGTCGACGTTCCTGAGGTTCAGGAGCCCGATGGCGATGAGCGTGATGATGACCGCCACGACGACCCAGTTGAGGTCGAAGAGGCGGCGGCGTTCGACGCGACCGATCATGGTAGTTCGATCTCCATCGGCTCGTGGTTCACACGGCCTTCGGGTGGCGACGGCGACGTCGCGTCTGAGTCTCTCGGCGCGACTCGGTCGGCCGGGATCCCGCCGTTACCGTGGTCGGGCGGCGCTGGTACGTCGTCGCGATCGATCCGCGAGGGAGCCCCTCCTACATTCGGTCTCTCGTTCGGCCGACCATTCTCGACCGGCGCGGGCGGGCCCTGCGGCGGTGGCGTGATGCGAGTCGGCTCCGACCGAATCGGGTTTGGCTCCACAGGCACGCCGGGTCGGGAGTCGACGTTCCGCATATCGAGGTAAGCCTTCACGATCTGCATGGCCACCGGTCCCGCCATCTTGCCGCCGGAATGGCCATGCTCGACGAAGACGCTGACCGCAATCTCCGGGTTTCGCGCCGGGGCGTAGCCCGAGAACCACGCGTGGTCCTCTTCGAGCCAGCGTGCGATGTCTTCGGTGACTCCTGCTTTTCGTTCGGCAGCCTCGGCCGTGCCGGTCTTACCCGCGACCTCGCCGACCCCCGGGATTCGCGCTTCGAACGCGGTGCCGTGTTCATCGTTCACCGTGCGCCAGAAGCCCTCCTTCAGCCCGGCCAGCTCGTCTTCAGTGAGGGGGAGGCGCGTCGTCCCGGTGGGGGTCGTGGCGCGGAACACGCGACCGTTTCGGTCTTCGACCTGCTTCAACACGTGGGCGTCGAGCAGGAGCCCGCCATTCGCTACCGCCACATAGGAGCGTGTGATCTGCAGTGGCGTGAGTCGAATGTCCTTCTGGCCAACCGCGGTCGACACCGTGAAGCCCGGCATGAAGACGCCGTCCCGCTTCCGATGCCATTCGCGCGTCGGCACGAGCCCCTCCGACTCGCCGACCTCGATCCCAGTCGGTCCACCCAGCCCGAAGTACTGGGTGGCGTAGTGATAGAGCGTATCCATACCCATCTCCTCGCCGAGCTTGTAGAAGAAGATGTCGCATGACCGCGCCAACGCATGAACCAGGTCCATGGACCCATGGCCCGTGCGGAGGTGGCACCGAAAACGCCGGCCGCCGTATTCGAAGTAGCCCGGACACATGACCTCACGCTTGAAGTCGGTCGAGTGCGTGTGTAGCCCTGCTGCGGCTGTAATGAGCTTGTAGACCGATCCCGGCGCGTAGGCCGTCAGCGCCTTGTTCAGCATGGGTGAATAGGGGCTGCGGTTCGTCTCCTGGAGCACCTCCGCCGGGAGCCGGCCGGCCCACAGGTTCGGGTCGAAGGTCGGCTTCGAGTAGAGCGCGAGTACCTCGCCCGTCCTAACGTCCATGACGACCGCAGCGCCGCTCTTGTGGTAGCGCATGGCCTGCTGAGCGGCCTCTTGGAGTCGCACGTCGATGGTCAGTCGGATCGTGGCGCCATCGACCACGGGCTTGTCGGGCTTGTTCGGGTCGGAGACCTCCACCACGGGCCCCTCGCCGCCCATACGTTCAAGGAGGGTGTTTCGCTGGCCCCATTGTCCGCGCAGCTCCTTCTCGAAGGAGCGCTCCACTCCGGTTCGGCCCGCTCGGTCATTGGGCAGATACTCGCCGGGGTTGGATTCGACGTCCCGCGCGCTGATCTGGTTCACGTACCCGACGAGGTGCGACACGAGGTTCTTCTGCGGGTAGACCCGGCGCAGGCTGGTTCGGATCTCAATTCCCGGCATCTCATAGAGCGCCGCTTCCAGGATGGCCTTCTCATTGTTGTAGAGGCGACCGTCGGCCGGACACCGTAGGCTCCAGGTCTTCTCGACCAGCGGCGAGCCGTCGATCGGGTCGGACGACGCGGACGCATACTCGAGGCCGTCCGGGCACCGGCCCAGCGTTCGCGCGGGATTCCACTCAAGCGCCTTGCTGCGGTCGTGCGGACAACGCGTCTCGGCGCTGGTCGTTGGGAAGTAGGAGCGTCCGGAGGTCGCGCTCCAGAGGGTGCGCTTCCTCACGTCGAGCCGCTCCAGCTTCTGTGCGCCGAAGGGGCAGTGTTCGCTAACCAGGTCTTGGCGCAACACGACCGTGTCGAGCTTCTCGCGATTCTCGATGCCAACGCGGATGAGCTCCGCGAGGGTCTGCTCCTCATCGACCGTCAGCGAGAGGTGTTTACGCAGCAGCTCCTCGACCTTGCGCGCGTCCTTGACACGATACGGCACCATGACGAGGTCGTGGGTCTCGACGTTCTGCGCGAGCACGACGCCGTTTCGGTCCACGATGAGGCCGCGCCGGGCGGGTAGGCGCTCGGTGCGCGCCCTCGTACGCTGCTGATCTTGTTGGTATTCTTGAGTTCTGGCGATCTGCAGTACGAAGAATCGCATGAGCAGCGTCAGGAACGCGATGGTGATGATGACCATCGTCCACCGGTACGACGCCCGGTAGTCTGGCATGCCGTGTTGAGAGCGGGGAGCCACGGCGCGTCAGCCTCCGAGTCTCATATCAGCCCGTCTCGGCGCGAAGACCTAGCGAAGAGGGCATCGACGCGGTCGAGCACGAAGAAGACGACCGGCGAAAAAGGCGCCGTCACCAGCGCCACAGGGAACATGAGCCGGAACACCATCCGATACGACTCGAAGTACGGATCGAAGATCAGGGACAGGAGCACGAAGAGCGATGACGCGGCGATCGACAGGGCCACAGTCGACACCACGAGAGTCGAGAGGCCGCGCACGGGGACTTTGGCTGCGAGGTAGCGTCCAACGAGGAAGAGGATGACGAAGATCTCGGCGTGCATGCCGACGGGCGCGCCCATCACGAAGCCGTCCTTCAGGAAACCGACGACGAGGCAGGTCAGCGCCCCAGCGACCACGGGCAGGCGGAGCGCGCACCACAGGACCGCGACGAGCGCGAGATCGGGCGCGAAGTACTGAAGGTGCAGCTGCTGAAGGAGCGGCGCCTCGATGCCGAGCAAGAGGTAGACCGCGAAGGTCACGGCGATCGATTGCGAGAGGCTGTTCACGACGTACGCCTCAATTCCCGTTCTCCGATGGGGCGATCTCGTGGTGCGAGGTCACGATCTGTACGAACTCGAGGGTCTTGAAGTTCACGCTCGGTGTGACTTGGAACATCACGCCGATGTCGTCCTGCCGCATCGGGGCATCGCTGACGTAGCCCACGACCAGCCCCTTCGGGAAACGCTCGTCTTCACCGGAGGTCACGAGCATGTCTCCCGCCTTCACCTCTTGGTTTGGGTCGCCGACTTCGAAGGCCGCTTGATAGTCATTTCGGTCGCCCGAGCCGACGACGGAGCCCTTCACGTCGCGCCCTTCGATGGTGACGGCGACCCGCGCGCCCGCGTCCACTGTCAACTTCACCTCGGCGTATTCGCCCATCACCTTCTCGACATGGCCGACCACGCCGGCCGGAGTAATGACGGGCTGTAGGCGTTCGATCCCTTGCGTCGTCCCCGCGCTGATCTTCACCTTGAGCACGCGGTGGAACGGCGAGACGTCCTTCGCGAGGACGCGCGCCGTGACCGACTCCAGGTCGGTGCGTTCGCCCTTGAAGCGCAGGAAGTCCTTCAGGCGACGGTTCTCCTTTCGGAGCTGGTCGCGGTCCTGGACCATGCCGGCCAGGACTTCGTTCTGTCGACGTAAGTCGCGGTTCTCTTCGACCACACCGACCAACCAGATGTAGTCGACGAAGACTTTCGAGAAGGTGCCGACGACGCTGCTCATCATCGACTGAGCCGGGTTGACGAAGCGCATCAGGATACGCTCGGTGAGCGTCGGCTCCGGGCGCGGACGGCTGTGATACCAGAGCGAGACCAGCGGGAGGACCAGCGCCAAGAAGAGCACGGTCAAGCGACGATATCGCGCCCAGGCGTTCATCAGCCGGGGAGCGCCACGGCTTTCAGCAGCTCGAGCTCGTCGAGCGCCTTCCCGGAGCCGAGGACGACAGCACTGATCGGGTC
>JADMJS010000370.1:2214-27065 GCA_018780435.1 Myxococcales bacterium | reverse complement strand
GCGCGGCGATGAAGGAAATCGCCGGATTTGAGGCGCGGTAAAGGCAGACCGCCGACTTTGGAGTATGCTGCGCCCATGCCGAGCGGTCAATCGAACCCCTTGTCCTTCCTGCCCGCCTCGTTACGGGCCCCACTCCTCGACCTCTTGCACAGCGCCTCCGCCAAGACCGCGTCCGCCGGCCCGGTGCCGCTATCTGCCGCGCGCCGCGGCGACGTCCCGGTCGCGGCGTTCGACGCCGACGGGACGCTGTGGGGCGTCGACGTCTCCGACGAGCTCCTTGAGTGGGTGGACGCGCGTGGGCTCGTGACGCGACCGAGCGGCGCGCAGAGCCTGAAGTCGTGGTGCGACGAGCTGTGTCGCGTCGAGCGGGCCAAGGGCTACGCCTGGGCTGCCGCCGCCTACGCGGGACACCCGGCCGACGAGGTCGCCGAGTGGGCCGACGCCGCCTTCGAGGCGACCGGCCGCGCGCAGATCCACCCGCAACTGGCCGAGCTCGTCGCCGTACTGCAAGCGGCGGGGGTGTGCGTGCTCGTGGTCAGCGCCAGCCCCGTGTGGGCGGTGTTGCCCGGAGCGCGGCACCTCGGGATCCCGGACGAGAACGTGCTCGCCATCGAGGTCGAGCGTGAGGTCGTCGGCGGGCGTGTGCGCTTGACCGACCGCGTCCGAGCGCCCGTGACGTCGAGCCAGGGCAAGGTCGCCCGTATCGAGGATGCCCTCGGCCGCGCCCCCTTCTTCGCCGCTGGGAACACCATCGACGACCTGCCGATGATCGAGTTCGCCACGACGTTCCGGCTCGTGGTCGACCCGAGACCACCGCACGGCGCCGGCACGGCCGACGTCGGCGCCATCGCAGCGGAGCGGGGCTACCCCGTGCTCCTGACGGGTGCGCTGGCTGCGGCGGGCTCAGCTTTGGGCGCTCACAGCGCACGGACGTCAGCCGGGGGGCCGTCCGCGTGACTCCCCCGAACGCGCCGCCGAGAACGCCGCGGCGAGCCGTACTCCCAATCGTGTTGGTCGTGCTCGCGCTCCTCGCGCTCGCGCTCGCGGTCTGGGCCATCTGGTCACCGCCGGAGCCGAGCCCGATCGCCGACGTGGCGCCCGAGCCTGTCGCCAAGGGGCCCGTGACGCGTCCGGCGTTGACGCCGAGTCCGCCGCCGGTCGCGACTGAACTCGAACCCGAGCCGCCCGAGCCGGTAGCCGAGGTGAAGCCGACGCCGGTCGCCGGGCTCGCGGTCCCCGTGGTCCGGCCCAGCGGCGTCCAGTTCGTAACCCTCCGTGCGGAGCCGAGCGACCGGCCAGGGGTGGTCGTCGACACGGGCGAAGGCCCCCGCAGCCGCTCTCGCGACGGCTGGCACGGGATCGCCACGGTGGCCGCGATCGTCGCGCTGGACGGGCTGGCTAGCCGGCCGGACGGGCTGCGGATCGTGCTCGACGCTGGCGAGGTCCCGCCGGACGTCGAACACGTGCTCCCGCTTGCGCTGGCCATCCGCCTCGACTTGAGCGGGCTCCCGTTCCCGAGCGACGTGGTCTTCGTGCGCTTCCCGGCGCCCGACGGGACGCTGGTCCCAACGCGACACGCCGAAGTGCTCACGGCGGCAGCGACCCACGTCGGTTACCGGGTCGACGCGCTCGGCGATCTGGACGCCGTCTTCCGCGGATACGGCGTCCGTTCCAATCGGCCGTCGAGCTGCGTGGGAGGACACGGCCGCGCGCCCGTCGCGGGCGTCGGCCTCGAAGGGCTGGATGATGAAGCCAAGCGGCGCCTCGACCGCATGGGCCGCGCTGCCCCTTACTCACTGTCCCCGCAGGCGGCGGCGCTCGACTTGCAAGAGATCCTCGGAAGTATCGCCGCCGGCCGCTTCGTGGACGAACGGGCCGGCGTCGCGGCAGCGGCGAGCCTCGCGGCGCAAGCGGCGCGGGCACTACAGGCGTCGCAGCCGAGCAGTCGGACCGAGCTTCTCGAACTCTTCCTGGCCGGCGCCGATCTCCGGGCCTCCGTCCGGGTCTTGACGCTCGTCGAGGACCGGCTCCCCGCCTTCGTGAACAAGCTCGCGCGGGACCGGCGGACGCCCGACGCCGCCGAGCTGGACTGGATTACCACCTTGGTAACGAGTCGGCACACGGCAACCGCACGCGCTCAAGGCCACCTGCGCGCCTTCGGGAGCGCCGCGCGGAGTCGGCGAGACGCGCCGCCCGATGGGCCTCGGACCGGCCCCCGGATGGGGCTCTCGCCGGACGACGTCGTGCGGCTCGGAGCGCGCGCCACGGAACTCCAGACCTTCGCCGACGCGCTCGTCGCCGTCCTGGATCTCGAGGTCGGGGCCTCGCGCAAGCTGCCACATCCGTACCCCTGGAACGACCTCTGGGTGACTCAGGAAGCCGGTCATGGCCGCTCGCAAGCGCTGCTCCGCGGGGGCGACGGCAAGCCAGGGGGCGGTGGCAAGCCAGGGGGCGGTGGCAAATCAGCGCGCGGGCGTGATTCGGAGCCTCGCGAGCGTTCGCCGCTCTTGGCCGCGGCGGATGCAACCAGCCGCGTCGGGCGGCTCTGGGCCGGTTTGACCGTCGCGATCGCATTCAACCCCGACGTCGGTGCGAACAGGGACGGAACCAGCCGAGTGCCGAACCCGGCGGCGCTGGCGGAGCGCCTCGTGTTGGCCCGCACCGCGGCGTCGGTCTGCGGCGCGCGCGTCGAGACCGCGCTCGGAGGCCGCTCGGACGAGCTCTTCCGCGTGCAAACCGAGCTCGTCTCGGGCGTCGGGTTGTTGGGTGTGCTCGGGACTCGCCCCGCCGACCTCCCGAGGGACCTGCCCACGGTGACAGCCTCGCCGCGCAGCGCCCGAACGGAGCCGGCGCCACTCCGCCAACCGAGCACCAGCGACGAGTATCTGCTCAGCCTCACCCGGGTCTGGCACGGTGCCTTCCTGCTCCGCCAAGCGAACACGACCCTGCTCGACGACGCCACCCTGACGCCGCCCGCTCGCCCAAACTAGCGCGATTTCATGCCGGTCAACCTCACCAGCCATGGCCGCTTCGGGCGCTACGAGCTCGTCAGGCGCCTCGCGGTGGGCGGTATGGCCGAGGTCTTCAAAGCGAAGCAGTTCAGCGACAGCGCCTTTCACAAGGACGGCTTCTACAAGGTCGTGGCGTTGAAGCGGATCTTGCCCGGCGCCCTCGAGCGCGAGCGTTTCGTCGACATGTTCGTCCAGGAGGCACGCATCGCGGCGCGGCTCGATCATCCGAACATCGGGCGTCTCTACGAGCTCGGCTGTGAGCTCGACGGCGCCATCGGCACCATTCCTGCCCCCGGCCCCAGCTCCGCGCCCGACCTGGGCTCCGGGCGGCTCTACCTGACGATGGAGTTCATTTACGGCCACGACCTCCGCGAGGTCCTGAAGCGCCTCCGCGCGCGCGGCGAGGCGATGGACCCCTGGGTGCTCTCCCGCCTCGGGGCCGCGATCGCGTCTGCCCTCGACCACGCCTGGAACCGAGAGGGCGAAGACGGCGAGCCCCTCCGGCTGGTTCATCGCGACGTGAGCCCGCAGAACGTTATGGTGGGCTTCGATGGGGTTCCGAAGCTCATCGATTTTGGGATCGCCAAGGTGCAAAACGCATCCGTGCAGACCGCGGCGGGGGTCCTGAAGGGAAAGTACGCGTACATGAGCCCCGAGCACGCACGCGCGAAGCCTCTCGACTGCCGCGCCGACATCTGGTCGCTCGGGGTCGTGCTCTACGAGCTGCTGACGGCTCGACGCCTCTTCGCGGGCGCGACGGTGGGCGAGACGGTCGAAGCCATCCTCACGTTCGAGATCCCGGAGCTCAAGACCGACCCCCTCGAGCTTGGGCAGGTGATCGCTCGGATGTTGTCGCGTGACCCGGACGTACGCTTCGCCACGCACGGCGACGTCGAGCGCGCCCTCGCCGCCATCGCCGACCTCGCACCGGGCGGGCGCGACGCGACGTCCCCCGAGGCCATCGCCGCCTGGATGGAGCGCCTCTTCCCCGACACACCCAGCTTCGAGTCGGACCTGACCGAAGCCGACGTACGCCTCGTCATGAGCGCCGAAGAGCGCGGCGAAGAGACGACCGACATTCACAGCGACGTGGGCTCGGCCACCCGGATCTTCCTGGCGGACTCCACGGGACAGGCGGAATACCGCGCCGTGCTGGCCGCGCTTCTGTCGCGCGGCAAGCTCGAGCCGCGGGAGGAGGAGCCCGCCGAGCCGCCCGTCGACGAGCCGCCCCCCCCTGTGCCGCTCATCCAGATACCGCCCACGGTGCCCCCACCACTGGGCGCCGCGGCGTCCGTCGTCCTGCTGAGCGTCGGCTTCTTGTTCGGGCTTCTCTTCATGCTCGCGTTCCGCTGAGCCACGGAGCCTCTGAGCCTCTGAGCCTCTGAGCCTCGGAGCCACAGAGCGGCGAGAGCGTCGTCACTTTCTTCCATTGATCGGAGGTCGTGGTAGTCACCGCCGCGACGGGGCACGGTCGCCCGCCCGGAGCACACCATGCCGATCCTCCTCATCGCTGCCATCCTGGGACTCGTCGAGGGGCTCACCGAGTTCCTCCCGGTCTCGAGTACGGGGCACCTCATCGTCGTGAGCAGCTGGCTGGGCTTCGAGTCCGAACGCGCGAACCTCTTCAACATCGTGATTCAGTCGGCCGCAATCCTGGCCGTGTGCTGGGAGTACCGCGAGCGGCTCCGAGACTCGATGCGGGGCGTGTTTCGCGAACCCAAGGCCACACGCTTCGTTCTGAACATCGGGATCGCGTTTGTCCCGCTCGCGCTCGTGGGATTCCTCTTCGGCAAGAAGATCAAGGCGTTGCTCTTCAATCCGGGCACGGTCGCGGCGTCGTTCGTCGTCGGCGGCGTGGTCATCTTGGTGATGGAGCGATGGCTGAAGCGACGACCGGGTGGTGAAGAGCGGCCGGACACGCTGATGACGGTGGACGACGTCAGCCCGCTGAAAGCACTGCAGCTCGGGCTTCTGCAGACGCTCGCCCTCATCCCCGGCGTCTCGCGCTCGGGCGCCACCATCATCGGGGGCCTCGGGCTCGGGCTCTCACGCAAGGCGGCCGCCGAGTTCTCCTTCTTCTTGGCCGTCCCGACCCTCGGCATGGCGACGCTGTACGAGCTGTACAAGGAACGTCATCTAATCGTAGCGGACGACTGGGCAATGTGGCTCGTGGGCTTCACGACGGCCTTCCTGTCGGCCTTCGCCTGCATCCGTTGGATGCTCCGGTACGTCACGACGCACGGCTTCGGCATCTTCGCCTGGTACCGAATCGCCGTCGGCTTCGCGATCCTGTTCTCCCTCCAGTGACTCTCCGGCGGGCGGCGCGTCAGCGTACTGACTCGGCCGGCGGCCGAGTCGGGCTGCGTAGCTGCACCATGAGGATGGCGCGGTAGAGACAGTCGAGGTCGGACGCGCCGCTCATGCGGAGGCTACGACCGGACGTGTGGGAGAGGACCAAGGTGACGCCGGTGTCGTCCTCGTGCAGCACTTCGGGATGCCCCCACCCGCGCTCGAGCAGCCAGCTCCGGCAGTCATCCCAGGAGGGCAAGAAGATGTTGCCGTTCGAGGCGGCTCGGGACATGTCTTCTGACGTACGAACGAGCTCGCAGTAGCCGGAATGGTCGACGTACCAGTCGCCAATCGTGGGGCGCCACGGGAACCCGACCGCCTTGAGCGTGCGAGCGCGCGACACTTCTTCGGTCGAGAAGCGCATCGTCAGCGCGGTGCTGGGAGTGGTCGGGTCGACGTCACGCGATTGAGCTTAGCCGGTCGCGAGGTCCGCTGTCACTGGAGCATCCCTTCCCATTGACGTGACCCGAGAGGAGGTCTACCACCACCGCATGGCAAGGCCCCTCACCGAGACCGTCTCTTCATTCGTCAAAGTCGCCGTCGAGAGCACGCTCTCCATCGCGAAGAACGCCCCACGCCACGCCAAAGGCGTCGCGCGGCTCTACAACTCCTTGGCGCGGCTCGCCCCGTTTCCGCTCCCCCGGATCCCGGATGGCTCGAAGTACGTCCACCCGTCCGAGGCCTATACCCCGCCGCCGCCGCCGCCGCGTCCAGATGCCCCGGCGAAGGCCGCCCCGGTCGCCGCGCCTCCCCTCACGGAGGTCCCGGGCGCCATACCGTCCAAGCCCGCCGGAGGGCTGGTCGTCGAAGTCGCCGGTCCGTCGCTCGACGAGTGGCGGCAGCGCAACGCCCCAGCGTCCGCCAGCGCGCCAGAGACCTCGATCGCGCCGGCGGCGCCCGCTCCGGCGATGGCGGCTCTGGAGTCGCTCACGAAGACCGAGCTCGAAGCGCGACTCCGGGACGCCGGTGTCGCCTTCAAGGCACGGGCCACCAAGGCTGAGCTGCTCACGTTGCTGAAGGCCCAACCGTGACGTTCGCGCCGCTCCTCTGGGCCCTGCTCCTCGCCACGCCGCCCCTGACGGTGACGACGGCGGGCGATGGTGCCGAGCTGCCCCTCGGGAGCTGGTCCGTCGGCGCCCGCGCGGCGTTCACGATGGCCATCGAGTCCACGGCGACCGAGGTGATGGAGTCGGGAAAGGACAGCCCCGAGCGCACCGAGACGGTGCTGCCGGGCGTCGAGCTCCACCTGACCGTGTCGGTCGCGGACGCCAGCGCGGACGCCGCGACCCTCGACGTCGTGATCGAGCGGGTCAAGACCCACTCCCGGCCGGGCGCCGACTCGGCTGCCGCGGGCGCGCTCGTGACCGGCTTTCAAGAGGTGCTCCCCGTACGTTGGCGGGCGACCGTACGTCGTAGCGACGGGGTCGTCGCCATCGAGGAGCTCTCGAAGCCGTCGGCGTCGACGGGCGGCACCCTGCAGATGGTCGGCGACGCCCTGCGCGCCTTCGTCGTGGCGCTCCCGAGTGCCCCGTTGCGACGCGGCACCGCGTGGCGCCGCACCTCGGCTCGAAAGAGCGACAGCACGGCGCTGACGGGCGCACTCGACGTGACCGCAGACGCAGGAACGGCGAAGGGCCCAGCGGTGACACTGACTTTCCGCGGGGCCGAGAAGAGCGACGGGCCGAGCGTGGGACCCGACGTGGGGCCCGGAATCACGGCGACCATCACGAGCATGGCGACCGAGACATCGGGGAGCGTGTCACTCGGGAGCGATCTCTTGCCGCTGTCCGGCAAGCTGAGCTCCGACTCGACCCTCGTCATGAGCGTCGAGACCCAGAAGTCGCCGGTCACGCTGACGCTCGGAGAACGACGCACCATCACGCTGACGCGTCGCTGAGCGCCGTTACAGCCCTCTCTCGATGAGCTCCGCGAGCGCGTCCGCGCGCACCCCGAAGTTGAGCCCATTGGCATCGTAGGCGACGTCTTCAGTCGGGCGACCGTGTTCGTCCGGCACGAAGACGCGCCGCGCCGAGAGCACGCCGTTGTTGATCGCGACGACTTCACCGGCGGCGTTGAAGATGGGCGAGCCGCTCGTGCCCTTCGAGGTGAGGGCCGAATGCCAAACCATCCGGTTGTCTCCGGGAAGACCCGCGCTGTTCCCGAAGGTCGTGATGCGGGAGATGACCGCAGCGCGAAGGTCGGCCGAAGGCGCCTCGGGGTTCATGACCTTGCCGGGGAAGCCCATGGTGTAGATGGGCTGTCCAGGGCCGAGCCCAACCAGATCGATCCACGTCGCGAGCTTGGGTGCAATCGGGAGCGTCTCACCCTTGAGATCGAGTTCCACTAGCGCGACATCATTGGAGAATGCCGAGCCGTCGTACGCATCGTGTTTGCGGAAGCGCTTCACACGGAAGGTGCGATCCGAACGCCGGTTCATACGCGCAACGACCGATAGGCCCTGGCTGTGCGCCTCCTCGACGACGTCGAGGCAGTGCGCGTTGGTCGCCAGAAGGCCCGTGACATCCACGGTAAAGGCCGTGCAGAAGCCCTCCAGCGTGCCGTCCCGTTTGACCGCAATGAGCATGAAGAGGCTCTTCTCGAAGCGGTGCGCGATGGCTTCGGCCGCCTTCTCTTTCTCCGTGATCCGGGCGACAGCGGCCTCGGTGCGGTCGAGCTTGGTCTGGGAGTCGAGGCGCAGCGCCTCGAGCGCCTTCACCTGGCCTTCGAGTGTCTTCTTGGTGGCTCCTTCCGCGTTCGCGAGCTCGAGCTGCACCTCGGTCAGTCGGGCGGACGTCGAGGCCAGCTCCATGCGGGCCCCGTCGAGCGCCGACCGGGTCACGCCGATGTCTTTGCGTGCTGCATCGAGGTCGCTCTGCGTGGCGGCGAGCCGGCCCGAGAGCGACTTCTCCTGAGCCGCGAGGGCCGCGTCGAGCGCCGCTTTGAGCTCGGTTTCGCGCCTTTCGCCGGCGGCCTTCGTCGATTGGTCCCAGTAGTAGAACGCGGTCCCGAGCATGGCGAGAACGACGACCAACGCTGCCAGCCCGATCTTGAGCCCGCGAGTGGAGCGACGCACCTCGGCTTCGAGGAGGCGCTGAACCGGTTCGCCGGCGACCTGAGTGCGCGGGAGCTGGCCATCGTCACCGCCGATCGGTGCGTCCCCGGCGTCGACACGGAAGGCGGGGCCGCCATTACCCAGGGTGAAGGTGTCGCCCGGCGCGAGGGTCACGGTCCCAGCGACACGGACGAGCACATCGTCAGGTCCGGTCCACGTCCCGTTGCGTGAGGCGAGATCGGTGAGCAGGACGCGTCCGTCGGCCAGGACTTGCAGACGGGCGTGGTAGCCGGAGGCGAAGGAGTCGGACTCGGCGTCGAGCGGGACGTCGCAGTCGGGTCGACGACCGATGGTGTAGGTGCGTCCCGGGTGGATTGGGTATTTGTGTCCCGCGACTGTGCCGCGTAGGCATCGTAACAGGATGGGCGCTGGGACGAGTGGACGCATCAGCGGGCGTAACCGCTGGCGCGCCGCCGTTCGTCCCGGCCGCTACTCAATCACCCATCCACAGGCCTTCCACCCGCCCAATTTCTCGTCGCGAGAGTCGAGCTCGGCCTGCTCCATGGCGACCTTGAACTGCCGACCTTTCAGGAAGAAGTGGTAGGCCTTGGCGTAGCCGAGGCGGACGAGGCGGTGGTTCAGCATGACCCACTTCCCACCGTGGTGGATGTAGACCCACCGCAGGAGGCGGCCGAAGTCGTCTTCGGTGGCGCCATTCGGATCCGGGTAGAGGCAGACCGTCTTGTCGGGGGCGAGCAACGCCTTGAGCGCCGCTTCGGCGTCTGCCGAATAGCAGTCGTTGCTCGTCACCTCGGAGGCGTCGACCCCGAGGAAGCGGACCTTGGCGCCGTTCATCGTGACGCCGATGGTGTCACCGTCGCTCACGAATTGTTCGATGGTCTGGTTCTTCGGATCGTCGCAGAAACCTGTCGGCGCTTCGAGCCAGACGTCAGGTAAGTCGGCGAAGACCGGGTGTTCGTTGACGCCGGGCCCCGTGTCCACCTTGACGGTGTCCTTCGGGACGACGACGTCGGCGCCATCGACGCCCCCGGTGTCGGCGGCGGTGGTGACGTCGTCGTCGTCATTGAAGGCCGAGCCACGTTCGATGCAGCCGGAGAGTAGGAGAGACGCGACGAAGGCCGCCGCGAAGGGTGTTCTGTACTGCAAAGTGGACATCAATCGAGCTCGAGCATCCGGAAACGTTCGTCGCTCTCCTGAGCGCCGCCCTCGAAAGGACGTTGGACTTCGGTGCGAACGCGGGGACTGGACTCCACGATCCCAGCGGGGCGAGCCGCAGGAGCGGGAGGGGGGGAGGCGGCGGACCCGGAGGCCGGCGCGGCACGCGGCGTAGGCGCGGCCGGCGGCGGGGCGGGCGCGGTCACGGGCGACGGGCCCGACGAGCCGTCGAGGGCGAACTCCCGATTGCCGAGCTTCACGAAGACCTGGCCGTTCGAGACGGTGAAGAGCTCGAGCTCCTTCAGGTCGAGGTGGAACTTCAGGACCTCGATGAGCGCCGCAAAGGAGAGCCCTCGGATTTGTTGGGGGACGTGTACGCGCCCGACGTCGACCTTCTGCGCGGTGACCCCGTCGATGACGTAGGTCTTCACGAGATCGGCGGCGATCTGGACGAGCTCCTCTTGCGAACGGGTCGCGAGCGCGGCCTGGATGGCGTCCTGGTGGCGAAGCGCCGCTTGGAGATTCTGGATGCTCATCAGGCCCTCCCGGCCATCACGGCGCGTTGCGCCGCGTCCATGTCTGCCCGATCGGTCGCGACATCGACGAAGGTCGCGCCCTCGAGCTTGGCGTTCGTGAGGTTGGCGTCGCGGAGATCCACCTTCATGAGGAGCGCACCGCGAAGGTCGGCGCCGTAGAGGTTGGCGCCTTGCAGGTCGACGTCGACGAGCGTGGCGCCGCGGAAGCTGACGTTCATCATCTGCGCGTGGACCATACGCGAGTCGGAGAACGCGGTGTGCATGAGTGACGCGCGTTCGAAGCGAGCCCCGTTCAGGTCCGAGCCGCCGAACTTGCAGTTCAGGAGCCGGGCGCCATCGAAGACCGCGTTCGTGAGCAGCGTGTCGTAAGCCTTGCAGTGCTCAAGGAGCGCCGACGTGAAGCGCGCCTCGATGCCTTGACTGTTCATGAAGCTCGACAGCCGAAGCTGGGCACCATCGAAGCTGGCGCCACGAAACTGAACACCCGTGAACGTGGAGTTGAGGACGAGCGACCGAGAGAAGCGGACGCCACCTAGGCCGACGCTCTTGAAGCCGACCCGGTCGACTGTGAAGCCCTCGAACTCGAGGACGGCCAAGTCCGCGCGTTGGATGAGACAGCCTTCGAGCTTCTGCCCGCGGCATTGCTCCCGCACCTCGTGCACGGACCCGTAGACGCTCTCCATCCAAGACCTCCGAGCCCAGTGTGGGCCTCGACTCCCTCGTGCGCAGGGGCGCGCGGCCTGCATGGTAGACGTCGCGGGGCCCGCTTGTCACCTTCGGGCCCGAACATCGCCGTTCGGGCCGCGAGGCCGCTGTCGTCACCGCGCCGGTTCGACTCGCAACGCCGTGAAGAGCGCACCGCGGGCCCCGTCGAGCTCGAGCATGTTCTTGCCGGCTTTGGCGTCGAAGTCGAGGGTGCCGAGCGAGGGATCGACCGAGATGGTTCCGACGGGGCGACCGTTGACTCGGACGGTGAGCGGCGCCGCCGCGCTGCCGGAGTAGACGAGCCGCAGTCGGGTGGCGCGGAAGTGCTCGAAGGCGAGGTGCGCCGTGTCCGTGCGCCCCAGTCGTTCGCCGTGCCGTGGTTTCTTGAGCCCTTGCATCGACTTCCAGCCGAAGAAGCGGTGCCGCTCGAAGCCGCCCGACGGCGCTTGAGCCGCCAGATCGTCGCGTACGAAGACGGTGTAGGGCGCGTCGTGTCCCACCGCGAGGTAGCGCCGCTTCGCTTGGAAGAGCTCGAAGCGGTAGTCGCCCGTCGCGATGATGACTTCGGGCGTGGGTTGCCATGCCGCGAGGCGGGCAGCGTCGTCGCTCGGAGAGTAGCCACCCGGTAGCGTTACGGGTTTCGGGTTCACATTGACCCACGTGATGTGCGGGTGCGTGTCCCAGACCATACGCGGTAGCGGGTACTGGATGTCGTTGTGGCCGAACTTGTAGCCGACTTGGGTCGGGTTCAGCTTCCGGATGTCTTCGACGGCGAGGTCGCTGCCGCGCTCCCACGACGGGCGCCAGTTGAAGCGCTGCGTGTCGCGTGGGGTCTTCCAGATCGACTTCGGCCCCCAGAGCGGCCGGCCGGTGTGGGGCAAGGTCGGGACCAGCCACGCCAGGCATGCGGCGGCAACGAACCCCGCCATGACGTGCCCCGGGTGGACGCGGTTGAACCACTTGGTCTGGCCGGGGCGATCGAGGAGCCAACCGGCGAGCGGCGCCACCAGCGCGAAGAGCGGCACGTGGAGGCGCGCGTGCCACGGCTGCCAGCGGAAGACCGCGCAGAACGCGATGAAGCCGATGGCCGGGACGACCGTCCATGTGAGCAGTAACCAGCGGGGAGCACCGGCGGACTCCGGAGCCGGCGCGCCATCCTCCGAGGCGACGGGGCGGCGCCGACGCGCGAGGGCGATCCATACGAGGAGTGGCACGAGCAGCGACGCCCCGAAGTGGACCATGGTCCCCGCTCGGTCTTCGCTCTTCGGGAACCACACGACTTTATAGGGCATTCCCTTCCAGGTCGTGTCGTCCTTGTTGGGATCGAGGCCGAGCTTCTCGTGGAGCGCTATCGACGCTGCGAAGACGCGGCCGTTCCACGTCTCGGACGGGAGCGAGAGGTGCAGCGTGATCGAGCGGATGGCGTTCGAGGTGATTGTCTTCCACGAGAGCATGTCGGCGTTGACGTAGAGGTTGCTGCCTTCGACCGCCGGCTCCTTGGGGCCGGTCAGGTGGCCGAACATGTCGAGGTTTCGGTGGAAGTGGCCCGCGTTCGGGGCGAGCGCCGTGACGCCGAGCACGGCCCCCGCGCCGAGTACCGTCGCCCAGTGGCGCACGGAGCGGAGGTTGGCGGCCGGTCCTCCAGCGGTCCCGACGCCATGCAGGAGCATCGCGATCCCGACGATGGCACAGACCGGCAGCGCGAAGACGACGGCCGTCCCTTTGGTGAGGAGCAGCAGCCCGAGGCTGGCGCCGATGCCGATGACGAGGGCCCAGCTCGCGCGCCCGAGCTCGACGACGCGGAGCCCGAGGACGGCGGTGGTGACGACGAAGTAGCTGACGACGAGGTCGTTCTTCGTGCTCGACCCCTCCATGAAGGCCATCGGGATCGTCACGACGAAGAGCGCGGCGAACGCGCGACCGACCGGGCCGGCCCCAAGCGCGCCGGCGAGCTGCTGCGTGCCGACGAGGGTGCCGAGCAGCGCGAACCACTGCACCAGGTTCGCCCAGCGGTCGGAGCCAGCGAGGATCATGTGGTGGAGCTGGATGAACTCCGAGAACGGCGGCATGAAGAGCTGCCGTATCGAGTTGGTCGGGTAGAAGTCGACCGACCTCTGCTGCATCCAGAAGATCTGGCGCGCGAGGTGATAGGCCATCGAGTCGTAGTTCGACGGCGCCGACAGCGCCGCTCCGAGGAAGACCAGCCCGAGGACCAAGGCCGTGAGGCCCAGGAAGAGCCAGAAGGTCCACGACCGCGGGAGGGGACGGCCGAAGATCGGCGCGGGCGGACCCGAAGTGTCGTCGCCGCCGGGGTGTCGCCGAAGCCAAAGCAGCGCGGCACCCGCGACCGCGGTGAAGGCCGCCCAAGACGCGACGAGCGGTCCGAACGCGAGCGCTTTGGCGGCGCTGAGCGCCTCGGTCAGCGCGACGAACCAGAGCCCGAGGACCAGTGATGCGAGGATGAAGGCGAACGCGGGCCCGACGTCGCCAAAGGCGCGACGCAGCCGCGCCCGGGCGGCCAGGAGGCACGCCCAGACGAGGCAGAAAGCCAGGGTCGGGAGGATCCCGAGCAGGATCAGCCGCCTGCGAAGATGCGCTTCAGCGCGTTCGGGACCGCGAAGACGCCATGGTGCATCTCGCGGTTGTACACGTCGGTGTGCTGCTCGACGCGAGCGACGCGCTCAAGGTTCGGCTCGTGCGGGCTGACGCCCTTCGACGCGAAGCACCAGGACCACGTGCCGCCCGGGTAGATCGTGACGGTGTCGTAGTACGGGTGCACCTTCGGGAAGACCCGCTGAAGCGTCTGCACCATCTCGATGTGGACGTCGCGCTGGAGGTTCGGCGACTCCGACTGGGTCACGAACACGCCGTTATCGCTCAGCAGTTTCGCGCAGTTCCGGAAGAAGGCCTCGTTGAAGAGGCCGACCGCGGGACCTTGCGGGTCGCTGCCGTCGACGATGATGACGTCGTAGCCCTGGGTGGCCGTGCGCACGAACTCGATGCCGTCGTCGATCATGACGGTCAGCCGTGGATCGTTCCACGCGGTGCCGATGGTGCCGAGGAACTCCTTCGACGCGTCGACGACCATGCCGTCCACTTCGACCATGTCGACGTGCTTCACTTCCGGGTGGCGCAGCACTTCACGCGCCGTGCCGCCGTCGCCACCGCCGATGATGAGCACCCGCTCGATGCGGGGTGCGCAGGTCAGCGCCGGGTGCGTGATGAGCTCGTGGTAGGTCTTCTCTTCGCCCTCGGCGCACATCCAGAGGTCGTCGAGGAGCAGCGCGCGCCCAAGGGCGGACGTCTCGACGATGGTGACCTTTTGGAAGGGGCTTTGACCGACGAACAGAGTACGCTCGATCTTGCAGCCGAAGCGCGTTGAGTCCTTGTGGATCTCGTCGAACCAGATGGCCATGGTGTGCTCACGGGAGGGCCGGCCGTCAGCGTCCAGAGGAGCGCGACCAGGACCCTTGAAGGAGGGGGGCCCCTCCGAGGTCCGAAGACCATCGGAGGGGCCGCGGGATCAGAACGAAGCGGTACCGAACGTAACGATCTGCGCCGTACTCATTGAGCCCCGCCAGTCGCCGCTGTCACGGCGATGTCGGACCCGACCGAGTGCTGGGTGTGGCGAACGACGTTCATCGAACGCTCCGCCTCCAGCCCTCGGTTCACACGGATGACTTCGTAGTCGGTCGAGCCGAGGCCCTGAGCGAGCGCTTCGTGCGCCAGCTCCGGACGGCAATCGCCGCAGGTGTAGAAGTCGGCCGAGGCATATCCCACCTCGGGCCACGTGTGAATCGACAGGTGCGACTCCTGGATGACGACGACACCGCTCACACCCTGAGGCGAGAACGTGTGAAAGCTCGATGTCACGATGGTCGCGCCAGCGGAGAGCGCCGCGCGAATCATGAGCCGCTCGAGGGCTTCTTGGTCGTCGAGAAGGGCTTGGTTGCAGCCCCGGTACTCAACCAGCAGATGTCTACCGAACGTATTCAATGCTTCGTTTCTCACCTCGTGGCCCGAATGATTGGCCGTTCACGACATGCCCTGCCCATTACGGAAGCCCTGCTGCGACGTAGCGGCAGGGCCCTTCAGGAGCGGCGCAATTTGGGGCATGGGGGGGGGGGTGTCAAGGCGAAATCGGACCCCGATTTCAAATAAATCCGCACCCCCGAGCCAACCTAATAACCACCTGTAATCACACTAGAATCTAGCGACGGCAACCATTGGGTCGCCAACGACTTTCGACAGTCGTGGCTCCGCACGGAACCGAAGCGAACTTTCCGGTGCAAGGGGGGGCTCGGACCGAGGGCCTTCGGGCCTCCCGACCGGCTCGAATCGGGACGGGTGTCAGGGGCTTGGCGGCCGCCATACCGGTGACGCCGGAGTGGAGCGGTGGCGCGCCTTGGCAAGCGTTCCCACGATCGGCATCGCAGCGTCGCTTCGACCGCCCGATCAGCCTCGACCGCCCTCGTTCGAGGGCTGGCACACGGGTTGCTCAGGGCCCAGCACGCCAACCTACGGCCGGCTCTGGAACGAGTCCGGGTGCGTGGAGTGGCTGCCAATGAACGAAGCGGTGCCGAGGCGGCACCCGCGCCGAGGGGTTGAGAAGCGATGGACAAGGCGACACTGGGCGGCTCGCTCCTGACGATCGTGGCGCTCATCTTCGTGATCCACCACGGTGGTCCACTCAGCGCGTTCTGGGACCCCCATGGTCTCCTCATCATCCTCGGCGGCACCATCGGCTCGCTCGGCGTGAACTACCCGCTCGAGAAGATCAGCCAGGCCTTCAAGATCATGGGCAAGGTCTTCTCGTCGAAGCTCGAAGCGCCCGTGAACATCGTGAAGCGCATCGTGGAGTACGCCAGCCAGGCCCGCCGTGATGGCGTGCTCGCACTCGAATCGCAGCTCGATAAGGAGCCGGATCCCTTCCTGAAGCGTGGTCTTCAGCTCGTCGTGGACGGCCAGGACGTCGACTCCATCGAAGAGCTGCTGCAGACCGACATCGATCAGATGAAAAAGCGCCACGAGACGGCGAAGGAGATCTTCTCACAAGGCGCCGCGCTCTCGCCGGCTATGGGACTCCTCGCCACGCTGATCGCTCTCGTGCAGATGCTCGGCTCGATGGACGATCCGTCGTCGATCGGCCCCAAGATGGCGATGGCGCTGGTTGGGACCTTCTACGGCGCCTACCTCGCCAACGCCGTCTATATGCCGATCGCCGGCAAGCTCGGCGTACGCTCGGCGGAAGAGATCCTCATCAAGAAGCTGCAGCTCGAGGGCATCCGCCAAATCGCCTCGGGGGCCAACCCGCGCAATGTCGAAGCGCAGCTCCTCGCCTTCTTGGCGCCGAAAGCCCGCCTGAGCCAGTTCGCATGAGCGCCCACCCTCAAAAGCACTCCGCCCCCGCCCACGGGGACGCAACGCACGGCTCCAATGCGCACGGGTCGGACGCGCACGAGTCGGACGCGCACGGGTCGGACGCGCACGGCGCCCAATCCGGCGCGCACGGCGGCGGTCGAAAGAAGCGTCACGAGGAGGACCACAAGACTCACGGCGAAGGCTGGCTGATGAGTTTCTGCGACCTCCTGACGCTGCTGCTGTGTTTCTTCCTGGCGCTGATCTCGACGTCGGCACGCGACGAAGCCAAGACCCGCAAGGCCATCGGCTCGTTGCTCGGCGCTTTCGGTGTCCTGCCGGGCGGCAAGGGTTTCGACTCGGATGGCCGCTTCACTAGCTCGGTCGAGGCCGTCTCCATCTCCGCCGAACAGACGCTGTTCACCACCTTCGAGGCCTATTTCGACGAAGAGGTGAAGGGGGCCGGTGGCGCCGACATCTACGTGGACGAGCAAGGCCGAAAGCGCATCCGCTTCACCGAATCATTCCTGTTCGCGACGGGCTCCAGCCGTTTTCACCCGAGGACGATGCCGGTCTTCGATCGACTCGCGGCGATGCTCGCTGAGCTCGGGCGCCCGGTGGAGATCGAAGGTCACACGGACGCCACCCAGGGTCGGGAGTCCAACTGGCGTCTCTCCGCGGCGCGCGCTCAGGCCGTCATGCGCTACCTCGAGGTCGCTGGGAACCTCGACCCGAACGTCCTGACCGCCGTCGGGTTCGCGGACTCCCGCCCGGTCGCGGGGCTCAGCCCCAAGGACGCACGCAACCGACGAGTCGAGATCGTCGTGTCGAAGCCGGTCGAGAATTCGGAAGCGCAAACCCGTGCGAGCGCGTCGCCGGCTGCTGCCGAATCCCCAGCCCCTGCCGAATCCCCAGCAGCAGTAGGAGGTCACTGAGCCATGTCGGGTGGAGGTCACAAGGGGCACAAGAAGCACCACGAGCACGACGACCACGGAGCGCACGGCGGCCATGGCTGGCTGATGAGCTTCTGCGACCTCCTCACGCTCCTGCTGTGCTTCTTCATCGTGCTGCTCACCATGCGCTCGTCCGACAACAAGAAGCTCGACGAGATGATCGGCGGCTTCACCGGCGCGTTCGGCGTCCTGGACCGGTCCGTGAGCACGGGTGTCAGCTCCCATGTCGTCACGCCGTTCGGAACCCCGGTGCCGGAGGTCGTGACGCAGGATGTTCGGACGGTGCTCGCCAATCGCGCTCGAATCCTGGGTGGGGCCGACCGCTCCGGCGACGACAAAGCCATCCCGCCCGAGCCGAAAGCCTACCGGGACCAGTTCGAGGCCGAGCGGCTCGCCGATGGCATCGAGACCCGCCTCGGCTCCGAGCTGCTCTTCGAGGGCGACTCGGCACGGCTGCGTCCGAGCTCAATAGCCATCATCCGGGAGGTCGCCGCCGACTTCTTCCCGGCGAGCGCGAGCCTTCACGTCTCGTGCTACGTGCCGGACACGAGCGCGAGCGCCGCCCTCCGCGAAGACGACGACGCTCTATGGGCCCTCGCCATCGAGCGCGCGGCCGCCGTCGCCGCCATTCTTTCGGAGTCGTACGGTAGAGAGCGGGTGACGATCATGGGGTATGCCCGGCAGGCGCCACGGCTCGCTCGCCTCGACGCGTCGAGCAGTGTCGTAACCGTCTTCGCGAAGACGACCACTCCCGACCGGTCGCCCAAAGGTGACGCCCATGTGCCGCCGCCAAGGGCCCCCTTCGACCCGTTCATGGCGCCGGCGGCGGCCGTCACACCGCTGACGGAGGAAGCCCCGGAGCAGGATGCGCTTGGGGCGCCTGAAGCGGACGAGGTGGACGAACCAGGGGCGAGCCGCGGCGAGAGTGGCGAAGGCGGCGATAGCGGCGACGCCGACACCCAAGGCGCGACCCACGAAGAACCGGAATCGAAGCACGAGGGACAGGGAGGACATCATGAGCGATGACATCGACAGTGCCCCGAAGAAGAAGGGGCCGCCCATGATCGCCATCGCGGCGGCGGGGATCGTCGTGATCGGCGGCGGCGTGGCGTTCGCGATGCTGAAGGGCAAGTCGGGCGGCGCCGAGGCGCATAGCGACGGGGCTGGGAAGCACTCGACGGAGAAGCTCGGTCAGGTCGTCGCACTCGAAGGCTTCATCGTGAACCTGAACGAGTCTCGCTCCACGCGTTACCTGAAGACGACCTTCTCGGTGGAGCTGGACGAGACGACCGATGTCGAGCTGAAGGAGCGTAAGGACATCGTCCGAGACACGGTCATCACGTATCTGTCGGGGCTCACGGTCGACGACGTTCGAGGGTCTGAGACCAAGCCCCTCATTCGAGATGAGCTCCTGCGCCTCGTCAATGAGGCGGTCGGCAAGCCCAAGGGCATCCGCAGCGTCCGTTTCACCGAGTTCGTGGTCCAATGACGGGCCCGGTCGACATGGCCGGCGGCGGCGTACCTGAGTCACCCTATTCGGACGCGACGTTGTCTGAGGCGGAGATGGACGCGCTCGTCGCGACGATTCAGTCGACGACGCAGACCAGCTCGCGGGAGATCTCGGCCGATGGTCGGCTGCGAGACGTCGTGAAGTACGACCTCGTGAACGCCCGGGGCGCGGGTGAAGGCCGCCTGCCGACCCTCGACATCGTGCACGAACGCTTCTCCGGGCTCGTGTCCGAATTGCTCGGTCGCCTCACGGCCGTCAAGGTCAACGTCCGGCCCGAGACCGCCGTCATCCTGAAGTTTGCCGAGTGTGGCGCCGCGCTCCCGAACCCGTATGTCATGCAAGTGCTCGAGCTCGGTGGGCTCCGTGGCGCGGCGCTCCTGGGCATCGCCCCGGGCCTGCTCTTCCATCTGATCGACGTACTCCTCGGGGGCGCCGCCAACAAAGTCGTCGACGCGTCGGCGATCCTCTCGCAGCGCGGCCTGACGGGCGTCGAGAAGCGCCTCTTCGCACACATCGTGCGCCTCCTCGGGACCGAGCTGGCCCACGCGTGGGATGGCGTCGCCGCCGTATCGATACGCCCCGTTCGTGCCGAATCGGAACCGAAGCACGCCGCCATCTTCGAACCGAGCGAGATGGTCGTCCATGCGGCGTTCCACGTGGAGATGCCGGGGTGTCAAGGCGACTTCCGCATCATCATCCCTCAGTCGGCGCTGCGCCCCGTGGAGAAGAAGCTCTCGAGCGGCCTCGTGGAGAGCGGTGCGGACAACGTCGAGGACTGGGAGGGCGTCATTGCCGACGTCCTAACGGAGGTCCCCGTACAGTGCACGGCCGAGCTTGGACATACCCAGATGTCCCTCGGAGACCTGTTGCGACTACAGGTCGGTAGCGTCATCCGACTCGACCGCGATCCCGAGTCCGAGATTACGGTCTTCGTCGAGGGGGCCCCGAAGTTCACAGGCGCGATCTCGGTCCACGTCGGAAACTTCGCCGTCACCATCGGCCAGCAGCTCTCGCCCCGGGAACAGGGCGACGGCAAGTCGGCCGCGGAGGGCTCCCCTCGCGGCGGACCGGCGAGCGACGCACCATCCGACCACCGAACCGACACCGATTCGAATCCCACGGGCACACCGCGTGCTTCGGGAGACCGATCTCGACCCACTAGCCCCAAAGAGGTCCGTTCATGATGGAAGCTCAAGCCCCGCTCGCCTTTCTTCGCGATGTCCGCCTCAACGTGAGCGTCGAGCTCGGGCGGCGACGCTTCAAGATCTCCGAGATTCTGAACCTCACTCAAGGCGCCATCCTCGAGCTCGACAAGGCCGCAGGAGAGCCGCTCGACATTCGGGTGAACGACCATCTGTTCGCGCGAGGTGAGGCCGTGGTCGTCAACGAGAAGTTCGGAGTTCGGATCACGGAGATCATCGCGACGGACGGACGCGTTGGTGGCCTCTTCTAAGGGCTCGGTCGACGTTACAAGACCAGAGTTCAACCATCCAAAGACGAGGAGATCTGCCCATGAAGCCCACTACCCGTGTTTTCGATGCGAGGCGTAGCCACATGCACCTGCAACAATCCCTCAGGCGCGTGATGGCCGGTGGCGCCATCGCGGTGACGCTCGGGTTCGCCTCGTCGGCGGCGGCCAGCGACAACAAGGACGCACGGGACGAGCTGCTGAGGGCGCTCGATGGGATGGACGAGACGGCCGGTCGAATCGCGCCTATCGCCGATGTTCGCCCGTCGTCTCCTGGCTCGGCGGTAGCCAATGTGGCAGACGTCAGTTCGGCTGTGGCAGACAAGGCGGGCGCCGGGGGAGGCGCCGAAGTCGCACCCGACGACACGGTGAGACCGCGGTCGCGGGGCGTGGACGCCCATCACGGCGACGCCGACCCGACGACAGCCGCGGGCGGCGGTGGCGCGCTCCCCGGAGCACTCCTGGCCGATGCCGGCGCGGCGGTGGCTGATGACGCTCCGGTGAGAGGGGTCACCGCCCGCGCGTCGGGCAAGCTCCCGAAGGCCGAGACCACGGAGAAGACGAGCGGCACTCCGATGGCGTCTCTGGCCGAACGAGACGTGGAGAAGTCGGCGAACGGTGGATGGCTCCCGGTCGGACTGGCGCTGTCGGCGCTCGCAGGCGTGGCGATCTGGCTCAAGAGGCGTGCGACCGTGGGTGCGGGCCGTCGCGGGCTCGAGATCGAGACTCTCGGCACGACCCGAGTGCTGGGCAAACACGCCGTGAGCCTCGTGAAGATCGGGGGGCGCGTGTTGGTCGTCGGCCACGGCGACAAGGGGCTCACGCTGCTGACGGAGCTCGACGAGGGTGACGTGCCGTCACTCGGCGGCGACAAGCAGACCACGGACGACCTGCTCCCGATCGGGGGCGAGCGGGCGAATACGGCGTTCGGAGCGGCGGTGGCCGCCGGTGCCGGCACGAAGGCCGCCGCAACACATGCGCGCACCACCAGCCCCCGAGCCGGCGGCGTGGATACCGGCGCGGGCAGCTTCATCGAGCGGGTGAGCCGAATGCGGGCCGGCTGGAAGGCGGAAGGCGGACGCCCGGCACGCCACCTCGACGACGATCCCTTCCATGCGGCGCTGATGGAGGAAGCCCCGATCGACGAGCTCCAGCGCCTCGACGACCGCGCACAGATCCGCGAGCGCCTCGAGCAGCTTCGACGACGCGCACCCGTCGCCGTCGCCTGAAGTCGCGAGGCCCGCACCGACTATCCCACGGCAGTCTATCCCACGGCAGTCGCGCTTCCCTCTCCAGGCGATTCTCTCCGCCACATTCCACGTTCGCCCTGGATTTGCCGGCGAGGCTTGGCATATGCTAGGCCCTTCGTAGCACAGCTCGGTCCCGTTCCGGGAGCGAACGGCCGGTCGAACTCAAGAGGGATGTCATGAAGCGATTCTCACGATGGCTATTGGTCGCCAGTGTGGCGGCAGGGTGCGAGTCCGGCGGTGACTCGGCAGGTACCGACGGAACGACGGGCGTCGACGGTATCGACGGGGTGGAGCAGTCGGGCGACGCGACCGATGCCACGACCGACGCGACCGACGCGACCGACGCGACCGATGCGGTCGATGGCACTGTCGCTGGCGATTCGGACGGTACGGACGCGACCGACACCGAGCCGGATGGTTCGGACAGTACCGACGGCACAACCGACAGCACGGATGGCACGACCGACGGAACGACCGATGGCACCACGGACGGAACGACCGACGGCACCACCGACGGAACGACCGATGGCACCACCGACGGAACGACCGATGGCACCACGGACGGAACGACCGATGGCACCACGGACGGACCCACCGACGGCACCACCGACGGAACGACCGACGGCACCACGGACGGAACCACCGACGGAACCACCGACGGCACGACGGACGGATCCACCGACGGCTCGGATGGCGTCTTCGGCAACTGCCCTGGCGTCGTGGGCACGCTCACCATCAATGAAGCCAGCTCCGGTGACACGACCGGCAAGACGTCCAACTACGAGGACTGCGGCGACTCGGGCGGCGGCGACGACAGCTTCGACGGCTTCGATGGCTTCGATTCGTCCGACGGCCTCCCCTCCGGCGACGACGCGTGGGTCTTCACCGCGACCGAAGGCGGCGTGTTCCCGGTCGAGGTCCAGAAGGACTTCTACGGCAGCGTGTACGCGCAGTCCGACTGCAACGCATCGTCGGCGTGTCTCGGTACCGCGTACTCATCGTCGGACACGTCGATCGACCTGAAGCTCGCTGCGGGTGAGTCGGCGCTGATCATCGTGGACGGCGACTGGTCCACCGACGCAGGCAGCTACACCATCACGGTAGGCAGCCCCTGTGTCCCGCAATGCGAGGGCAAAGAGTGTGGCGACGACGGCTGCGGCCAAGACTGCGGTCCGTGCACGTCGGGCTTCTGCCAGGACTCTCAGTGCATCGACCTCCCCGCGACGTGTGACGTCGTGGAGGACGTGGCCTGCGGCGAGAAGCTCGAGGGCCTCTCGAACGCGATGCCAGGCGCCGTCGCGGCGTTCAACAAATACACGTGCCAATCCTGGTCGTCCGATGACTTCTCGAAGAGCCCGGAAGCGATCTTCCTGTTCACGTCCGAGTTCGACCAGAAGGTCACCATCACGGGCCAGGACGACGACTCGCTTGAGATGATCGTGCTCGAAGACGTGGGTGGCGGCTGCGAGGACACCGCCGAGTCCTGCGTTCTCGGCACATCCTCGTCGGGCACCTTCGACGCCAAGGCCGGCGCGAACTACTACATCATTTGGGACAACTACGACACGACCGATCCCATCGTCTCGAACTTCAGCATGCAGGTGAACTGCTGTCAGCCCTCGTGCGAGGGCAAGGTCTGCGGCGACGACGGCTGCGGCGGGTCCTGCGGGGCCTGCGACAGCGGCTTCTGTGCCGACGGTCAGTGCACTGACCTCCCGACGACGTGCGAACCCGTGGCTGCCGTCGCGTGTGGCGATTCGCTCGTGAACCAGTCCAACAGCGTCGCCGGCGTCACCGCTGCATTCACGGAGTACACGTGTCAGTCGTGGTCGTCGGACGACTTCTCGAAGTCGGCTGAGCTCACGTACTCGTTCACGAGCGACACCGACCAGGTCGTGACCATCGACACCGAGAAGACGGGCTCCCTTCAGCTCACGGTGCTCGAGGACACGGGCGAGGGCTGTGTCGACAGCGCGGTCGGCTGCCTCAAGGCGGCTTATGGGGACATCACCTTCGACGCCAAGGCGGGCAAGACCTACTACTTCATCTGGGACTCGTACTCGGCGCCCGTGGTCGGTGGGTTCTCCTTCAACGTCGAGTGTTGCGCCCCGACTTGCGACAACATCGCGTGCGGCGCGGACGATGGCTGCGGTGGGACGTGCGGCTGCGCGGAGGGCGACAAGTGTGCCGCCGATTCGACCTGTCAGCCCAAGGGCTTCGGCGAGTGGTGCGGCGATCCCGCGCCGGTCGACGGTGCCTCGCTGCCGATCACCGTCGACGGCAGCCTGTCCAACAGCTCGGACACGTTCATGGTTGATGAGGCGTGCGGGTTCACGTCCAACTACGGGGATGGCGGCTACGACAACGTCTATCAGTTCGAGGCCCCGGACGACGGCTACTACACCATCTCCCTCGATCCAGGAGAAGGCGACGCGGTCCTCTATGTGACGACCTCCTGCGAGTCACCGTCGAGCGCGTGCCTCGCGGGCGACTACACGTTCGGCTCCAACGTCGACGTCGGTGTGGCGCTCTCGGCCGGCGAGACCGTCTTCATCATCGTCGACAGCTACTACAGCGCCGAGCCGGTCGCGACGTATTCGCTCACGATTGCCGCTCCGGAAGCGCTCGGGCCCGGTGACGGCTGCGTCGATCCGATCGGTGTCGACTCGCTGCCCTTCTCGTACGCCGGTAACACCGCCGACGGTATCGACGCGGCGTACTACTACTATGGCGCGTGTGATAGCGCCTCGTCGGCCGGGTCGAACACGAAGGACCAGACGCTCCGCTTCCAAGCGCCGGCGGCGGGCAAGTACCCACTCCGCGTGACACCTGAGTTCGACGCGATGATCATCGTCACCACTACGTGCACTGACGTCAACTCGGGCTGCATCGCCGGCGACAACGTCAGCTCGGGCGACGAGCTCACACTGCTGCTCGACCTCGAAGCGAATCAAGAGGTCTTCATCAACATCGACGGCTATTACAGCGGCGAGGTCGGGGCTTACCAGCTTGAGCTCGGGGAGATCCTGATCCCGGCCGAAGGTGATAGCTGTGCGACCGCGATCGACCTCGGGGACACGTTGCCGATCTCCGTGTCCGGCGATACGTCGGCGGACGACATCTTCCCGGACTACGAAGTCTGCTCGGGTGTTGGAGCGTCGTACACGTCGTCGGGTGGCGACGTCGTGTACTACTTCACGGCGCCGGCAACCGGGGATTACGTCTTCATGCTCGATGGCTATGTGTCTGACCTTGGGATGCCGAGCCAGATCTCGGTTCGGACGAGCTGCGACAACCTCGAAGATAGCTGCGTGGACGGCGTCGACCTCTACTTCAACGAGACGCCCTTGACCGTCGCTCTCGAGGGTGGGACGACCTACTACGTCGCCGTCGCGTCCTACGCCGCGGACGAGGAAGGCACCTACACGTTGACGATCGACGCCGCCAACTAGCGCGAGCCCGGCGCCGGCGCCGGCCGGCGCC
>JADMJS010000370.1:0-2204 GCA_018780435.1 Myxococcales bacterium | reverse complement strand
CGCGTTGTTGATCAGTACGTCCACGCGCTTGAACAATTTGAGCGCCTCGTCGACCATGCCCTGCGCACCCGCGAAGGTCTCGAGGTCTGCTTCGAACGCACTGGCCTTGCCGCCCGCGGCGACGATTTCCTTCCGCGCTTCAACCACAGACGTCACTGCGAAGGCGATATGACCGAAGCCGAGGCGGTTGCCGGCCGGCGCCGGCCCATCTCTTTCCCCAACACGTCGTCGTCGCCTGCCGGCTACCGGTCAGGTCGCCATCGCGGTCCGCTTGAGACCGGCGGGCACGTAGCCCTTGGGCGGTAGATTGGCCGGATGCGTGATGGGCCCAGGGCCCTCCGCCCAGCTCTCCTTCGGCGGGTTGAAGTAACCGAAACGCAGCCACGGGAACCGCGCACGGAGCCGCGCCATGAGCGAGAGGAAGCCGATGCCATCACCGTGGCGGCCAGCCCCGACGAGCCCACGATAGAGCACCGGGTCGATGTTCAGGTTCCGCATCTGGATCATGTCGACGCGGACTTCCGAGATGAAGTCTTCGAGGGCCTCGATCTCCTGCTCGAGGTCGGTGACCCCAGGGAAGATCAAGTAGTTGAGCGAAATCCAACGGCCATTACGCCGCATCACGCGCGCGCTCTCCCGGACGTCGTCGAAGCTGTAGTTCCGGGGCCGATAATATCGCGCGTACAGGTCAGGCTGCACGGAGTTGAGGCTGATGCGAATGGAGTCGAGCCCCGCCGCGCAGAGCCGGCCCACCTGCTCGGGCCGGCTCGCGTTCGAGTTGAGGTTGATGGTCCCGGAGGACGTGGCAGCCCGCACCAGCCGAATGGCCGCTTCGAGCACCTCCGCCCGGAGGAGCGGCTCCCCTTCGCAACCCTGCCCAAAGGACACGACCGGCCTCGGGACCGCAGCGATGTGTTCGAGCGCGACCTCGGCGATCTCCTCGGCGCTCGGCGACTTCACGATGCGCTCATGGGCCGCCGTGGTGTTGACGGGGTCGAGCGAGATGCAGCCCACGCACATGGCGTTGCAGCCTTCGCTCGTCGGCAGCGGCGCCTCGAAGCGACCCAGGAAGTAGTTCTGTGCCGCCCGACACCCGTACTCGAGCGCGCACCGGTCGAGCTGGGCGACGAGCCGATTCTCTGGGCTGGCCGCGCGGCGCGCCGCGACTCGGGCCGCGATGTCGTCGAGGTCGAAGCGCCACGGGTCCTGACGCGGTTCTGGATCGACCCGCGCTGCCGTCGTCACGAACTCCCCGTTTCGAAAGCCCATCGGCGCATAGGCGTAGAGCGGCAGCGTTGGGGCCCCTTCCCCCACCTCAAAGGCCGGATGCCGGAGGCGCACCCACGCCGGCGCGAGAAACACGCTCACGGCATCGAAGGCGCCGTCGAGCACTTCGAGCTTGCCGGTCGCCGGGTCGAGCCCCATGGGTCGTCGCCCAGGCAGCGTGTAGAAGTCGCTGCCGTGGGGGACGGAGACCAGCTCCTCGGCGTCTGGGATCGTGGGGTCCTCCCCCGCGATCCCGACCATGAGCAGATGCGGGTGATCAAAGAGCCGTCCTTTGCGGTCGGCATAGACGAGGTTTGCCGGTCGATGGTTGGCCGAGCGGGATCGTGAGCTTGACTTGCGGCGCATGCGCCTTTCTACCAGCGCTTTCAGAAATGAACCACGATTCAGTGGCTTGCGACCTTCTCCCCGAAATGAACGTGGATTCACCTTGCCCTGGTGAGACCAGAGGACTAGGCTCCGCCCCCGTGACCGGTCCCTCCCCAGCCGCCAGTCTGCAGCCGCCCGGGAACGCGGACGCCCTCCCGCCCGAAATCAGGCCTGGCGGTCGCCGGACCGCCGCTATCGTGCTCGGCCTGTGCTTCCTCGGATCCACGCTCATCGCCGTCATCACCTATGGTCGCTTCGCTCGATCGGAAGAGCTGCTGCTGAACGATCTCAAGGAAGCCAAGAACCGGGGAGCGCTCCTCCCCGTCGAAGGTTGCGTCGACGATGTCCTCGCATGGCACAAGGGCTGTACAGCGATGGAGACCCTGTGCGACCGCACCATCGGACGAATGATGGAGCAGTGCCTCGCCGGCCGTGATCGCTCCGACTATTGCCGCCACGTCGACATGGACAAGGCCCAGACGTCCGGGTTCGGCTATCAGGAGTGCGTCGCCATCGCCGGCAAGAACCGCACCTTGAAGAAGCACTGCGGC
>JADMJS010000524.1 GCA_018780435.1 Myxococcales bacterium | reverse complement strand
AATAAATCGAAGGTGGCTGCCGTCTTGGGCGTCAGCCGCCGGAACCTCATCCGCAAGTGCCAGGAGTATCAGCTATGACCCTTCACCACCGACGCCTCGGGTCCACGGCGCTCCGTTCAACGTTGGCAGGCTTCGCCCTCGCCGCGACAGTGCAGGTCGGGACGGGCTGTTCCCCGCTGTATCGAAACCGCCCGACGGCGGAGCCGTTCAGCCCCGCGAGCCGCAACTCCGACCTCATCTTCGTGCGGACGGGCGACCGCCACTACTACTACGTCATCGATCCGAAGCGGCAGCTCTGCTTCTTCCACTCGCCGCTCTACGGACGCGACCACATGGTCCAGCTCGACTGCGGGCAGTTTCCCGACTACGAACGCATCGTCGCTGGCGCCGAGGCCCGTCGTTCCGGGACCAGCGCCCCCGAGCTGAACGGCCCGGGCGACGTGGAGCCGGACCCCACCGGCACGCCGACCGAAGCGCCAGAAGCCGCGCCGCTGCCGCCGACGGGCGCCCCTGCCGAGACGCCCGACGAGGCGGAGGGACGAGTCTACGACGCATTCCGGCGCGCCTACGTGCAGGTGCAATGCGGGCGCCGAGAGAAGGACGAAGAGCCGCTGGAGCTCATCCTGTCGCGCTTTCAGCTCGACCAGGAGACGTGGCAGGCCCACCTCGACGCCGCCAAAGACGATGAGGCGACCTGGGCGGATCTCCAGACGGAGGTCGACCGGACCTGCCCCACCCAGTAGCGCGCGCCGGCGCTCGATGACGTTGAACGGCCGCGACGGGGCCGCCGTTGGCCACCAGCGGTGAGTCGGGCTAAGCTGTGACTTCTGCGGTCATGGTCACCGAGGATAGGCAGGGTATGAAACGTCACTTCCCGACATCCCCGCTGGCGAGCTGGGCTCCGAAGGCCGCCTCGTATGCGCTGGCGATGGCCCTCGCCATCCCGGCCGCGTCCGCGACGCCGCCCCCCGCCGACGCCATCGTCCCGCCGGACATGGCGCTCGAGACCGATGGCCCCGAGCTAAGCGCTGCGAAGGCGGCCATCACATCCATACGAACGGGGGCCTCTGTCGATCAGATCGTCGCCGCGTGCCGCCCGATGCCGCCAGAGGTGGTGAAGCGCGCCCTCCTCGATCAGGCGGCGTCGGCCGACGAGCGAGTCCGAGAGGCGGCGGTTCGCGTCTCGGCGCGCCTCCCCAAGCCGAGCCGTAGCATCGCCCTCGCCGCGCTGTCGGACGCCGCGCCGTCAGTCGTCATCGCGGGCTACGAGACGCTCGCTTCCCTTGGCAAGCCGCCGCGCTCCGCCCCCGCCACTGAAGGCGAGACCGCGGTGCTCGGCGCCATTGAAGCCGGGCTGGTCCATCGTAGTGTCGCCGTTCGTTGTGCCGCCATCGACGCGGCAACCCGGCTCCTCCCGAAAAAGCAGCTCGTGGCCTCGCTCGGTCGTCGAAGCGACGCGTCGGTTCCACGGGAGCTCTCGTGCCTCACGCGAGCGACGGTCTCGCTCGGGCAGACCACCTTCCTCGACCGCGCCATCGCGGCGCTCGACGACCTCGACACGCACTCCGTGCTCGCGCCCGCCATCGGCCAGTCCGGCAAGCTCCTCGGCCCCGCGCTGACCCGAGGGCTCCCCACCAGCCCCGACGCGCGGGTCAGCGGCGCGCTCGCTGCACTGGCGGGACACCCTGATCGCATCGCGATCGCGGGCAAGCTGCTCGTGTCCCTCCAAGGCAGCCCGCGCGACCTCGTCCTCAGTTGGCTCGTCGCGCATGCCGCCGACAAGGGAGCGCCCGCGCTCCTGTCGAGCGCCCTGGAGAAGGGAGCACCGGAGACGCGCGCGGCCGTCCTGTCCGCCCTCGCCAAGAGTGACGCTCGGGCCGTCGCTCCCGTCGCTCGGCGATTCTTGGCCGACCCCTCCGTGAAGGTGCGGGCCGCCGCGGCGCAGGTCTTCGCCAAAGCGCCGGACCGTCGGGAGACCACCCTCCTCGTCGAAGCGTACCAACGTGAACGCGCGAACGCTTCGGACGAGAACCTCCCAGTCCGCACCGCGCTGCTCACGGCCCTCGGCGGCACGGGCGCGAGCGATCTCGCGCCGCTCTTCGTCGACGCCATCACCCAACCCGGCGAGGCCAACGCGGCCGTCGAAGCCCTCGTGGCGCTTGGCCCGGGGGCGGCGTCGACCTTGGCCCTCGTCATCAAGATGAGCGACGCGGTTCGCACGCCTTACGTGCTCGACGCGCTGTCCCGGATCGGCTCGGGGGTCGGTGAGACGGCGGAACCCCTCTTCGCGCATCCTCGCGAGACCGTTCGGAAGATCGGGCGCGATCTGATGGCCGCGTCACAGGACCCGAGCGCGGTCACGGCCCTCATCCGCCTGCTCGGCTCTGACCGTGTCGACGACCCGGTCCCGCTGATTCAAGCCATCGCGACCTTCTCGAGCGACGACGCCGTCGCGGCCCTGGTGACCGCAACGGATTCACCGAGCCCGGCGGTTCGCGCTGCCGCCAGCGAGGGGCTCGCGGACACGCAGACCCGCGATCCCGCCGCGTTCGACGCCATCGTTCGCCTCGCGGAGACCGACACTGACGTCAACGTGAGGGTCGCCGCCGTGACGGCGCTCTACCGCCTCGGCTACGACGGTCTCGTGAAGCTCCTCGGTCGGCTCGTCGCCTACGACGTCCCCGAGGTGCGCATCGTCGCCTGGGACATCCTCGGTTGGACCCGCGATCCCGCCGCGGCGATCGCCATTGCGCAGAAGCTCGGCGACGCCGAGGGCCGCGAGAAGGATGTGATTCAAGCCGCGATCGTGCGCGTCACGGGGCGCACCGATCTGAGCTCGTCGCGTGCACTCCGCGAATGGGCCGCCGCAACGACCGAAGGCGGCGCGCTCGATCCGGCGAAGCTCGGTGGCGTGAAATCGACGGTAAAGCTCGGGTCGGTCTCGGCCACCATTCACGCTTTCGGAGCTGGCTTTCCCGCCGTGGTCCTCGCGGGTGGGCATTCGGGACGCGCCTACGGACCGTCGCTCGCCGCGGCGGGTGGCGCGCGTTGGGTGACCTGGGAAGCCCGCGGCCGGGGCGCGACCCCGTATGGCGGTCGAGAGATCACGCTGGAGCAGGAGATCGCCGACCTCGAAGCGCTCCGGGTCGGGTTGGCCGCAGAGAAATTGCGCCTGGTCGCGCATGGGGCGGCGGCCTACGTGGCCATCGCCTACGCCAAAGCGCACCCGACCCGCGTCACGGGCCTCCTGCTGGAGTCCGCACCGCCCGTCGGAGGCCGCAGTGACATCGACTCAGCCGCAGCGCGTCGCCTCGAAGGCCGATTGGCCTATGATCTCGCAACGCTCGACGCCCGCTTCGCGTGGTACGCCCCCGCCTCTTATCTGCGATACCGCTTCGCGATGCTCGCGAGTGGCCTCGTTACGTCCGAGCGCGACGCCGCTCGGTTGCGCGCCGACGCGCCCGCCCCAGCCGCCGCGCAAGCTGTCTCGCATGCGGCGGGCAAACGCTCCCTCGTGAAGGAGCTCAGCGGCGTCGCCTGCCCCGTCATGTTGGTCTACGGCGACAAGTCGCCCTTCGGTGCGAAGGCGCTGGCGCCGATCGAGAGCCTGTCCGCCGCCGGCAAGATCACGCTTCAGCGCATCGAGGGCGCCGCACACTACCCCCATCTCGAGCAGCCGAATGCCTTCGCCGGAGCCTTGCGGACCTTCGCGTCGCTTCGGTAGCGACCTCGCCCCGCATCGCGCGTCGACAGCGCTGGGGCAGGCCTCACCGGAACGGTCCAAGTGCCGGGTATCTCACGACACTTCGGGCCGACGCGTGACGCCCTCGCACGGCCGTTGACGGCGGACGCCTTTGGCCCGAAACTGCCCGACCATGCAAGACCCTAAGCTCGACGCGCTCGTAGAGATCATCACCGCCCATGTGAAGCGTGAGCTCGCTATGGCGGGCACCTCCTCCAAGGCGTCTGCGCCATCCGACGCGATCAAACCTTGCCACGCCGACAAGTCGCAATGTATCGGCTGCGGCCACTCGGTGCGGCGTCGGGAGAGCGACACGCGTACTCTCCTCGCGCTCGGTGCTTCGCGGGTCGCTGCGTCAGCCAACGTCTCGGACCACGGCGGCCCTGCGACCGACCTCGCCCGCTACATCGACCACACGCTGCTAAAGCCCGACGCCACTCGCGATGAGCTCGACAAGCTCTGCGACGAAGCCCGGAAGCACAGCTTCGCGACGGTCTGCGTCAACTCGACCAACGTGCGGCACGCGGCGAACCGACTTCGGGGCTGCTCGGTGCGGGTTTGCGCGGTCGTGGGCTTCCCCCTCGGCGCCATGACGACCACGTCGAAGGCATTCGAGACGCGTGAAGCGGTCCGGGCCGGCGCGAGCGAGATCGACATGGTCATCAACATCGGCGCCATGAAGAACCGCGATTACGCGCTCGTCCTCGAGGACATCAAAGCGGTGGTCGACGCTGCCGGCGACAAGGGCGTCAAGGTCATCCTCGAGACCGCGAACCTCACGCGCGAAGAGAAGATCATCGGCTGTGCCCTCAGCAAGGCGGCCGGGGCTGCCTTCGTGAAGACCAGTACCGGCTTCGGCGCCGGGGGCGCCACGGCCGAAGACGTCGCGCTCATGAAGGCCGTCGTCGGCCCGGACATGGAAGTCAAAGCGTCCGGCGGCGTGCGCACCACCGAAGACGCGCAGGCCATGATTCAAGCGGGCGCCACCCGGATCGGCGCGAGCGCGTCCGTGGCCATCGTAACCGGCACCGCCAAGAAGGACGCCGGCAAGGATACGAAGCCCACGCCCAAGCGCGCTGGCATGTACTGATCACGCCTGGGACCACGTAGCCACGCGGTTCCGTGACAACGTCAGACTTAGGGCTCGGTCGTAAATAAGCAGTTCAGTTTGCCTCGCGCCGCATCCCCGCCCGGCTCGTTCCAAGTCCTCGAAATACGGGGAGTATGTCTTCGGACTTGGCCCAAGCCGGGCGGGGCGCGGCGCGGTCAACCCTCCCACTTATTTACGACCGAGCCCTTAGAGCCCGGTCACAACGACCGATTCAATCAGTGGATTTGGCTGTCGGGCGGCGGCGTGAGCGGCGTGCCGATGGGGCCGAAGCGACGCTCATAAACGGCGACGTTCTCGGCGAGCGCCCCGAGGAGCTGCTTGGTCTGCTTCGGCGTCAGGATGATGCGTGAGCTGACCTTCGCGACCGGTTGTTGCGGCTGCACGAATACGAAGTCGAGCACGAACTCGTTCTCATTGGCGTTCACCATGACGAGGTTGGCGTACTTGCCTTGTGCGGTCGCTTCATCGAGCTGAATCTGGATGCGCGTGGGGGCAGTGGTGTTCTTGGGATCGTTCATGGGCTACTCCTCGTCGGGGCTCGTGACGAGCTCGCGCCCGAGATCGAGGTC
>JADMJS010000606.1 GCA_018780435.1 Myxococcales bacterium | reverse complement strand
CTTCCTTGCTCTCACAGGGAATCGCTTCGGCCTGCTCGGTCCGAAAAACAGCGGCATCCTAGAGTCAGCCCGCTGCCAGGACGAAGGACCCTTAGATCGCCGAGATACAGCACGTCGATGGAGGTCCCGAGGAGGTCGGCGATCGCCTCGTCCGGTGTGGTCACGATGGGCTCACCCTTCACGTTGAAGCTCGTGTTCAGCACCATCGGGATCCCGGTCTCGCGATAGAAGGCTGTGATGAGTCGGCCGTACTCCGTGTCGGCTCGAACGGTCTGAGGCCGTGCGGTGCCGTCCACGTGGGTCACGGCAGCGATGAGCCCCCGACGCGCGTTCCGGACGGGGACGACCGTCGTCATGAAGGGCGTACAGGGGCCATCGAACCAGTCGGCGGCGTGCGCTTCGAGCACCGACGGCGCGAAGGGCCGAAAGAGCTCGCGGCCCTTCACCGCGTGGTTCACTCGGTCCTGAGTCTCTCGGTGGCGCGGGTCGGCCAGGAGGCTGCGCCGGCCGAGCGCGCGCGGGCCAAACTCGGCGCGGCCCTGAAACCAGCCGACCACCGCCCCCGCGACCAGTTCCGCGGCGGCAGAGCCGGCGGCGTCGTCCACCCTTTCGCACGCCAACCCAGCGCGGCGCACGGCCGCCTCACAGTCGTCCTGTCCGAACGCGGGCCCGAGCGCGACGTCGGCGAGTGGTGCAACGGGGCGGTGACCCACGCGACCGTGCCCCCGTCGTCCGGCGACCCACGCAGCCCCCATGGCCGTCCCCGCGTCGTGCGGGGCGGGCTGCACGAAGAGCTCATCGAAGGGGGTCTCGGTAAGGATCTTGCCATTGACGACGGAGTTGAGCGCCACGCCACCGGCGAGGGCGACCCGACGACACCCTGTTCGAGCCTGCAAGCGCCTCAAGGACAGAAAGACGACCTCTTCGAGCCGCCGTTGGCCCGCGTAGGCGACGTCCTCGTGGAGCGCCGTGACCGGCTCGTCCGGCCGCCTGGCGGGCCCGAAGGCGGCCGTCCAGAGCGCGGAATAGTACGAGGTGCCGCCGTCTTGGTAACGAAACCACGCCGGCGTGATGCGGCCGTCGAGGGCGAGCATGGCCGCAAAACGGTCTGAGATGGCACGATTCGGGCTGCCGTGACTCGAGAGGCCCATGGTCGTGCCTTCGTCCGACGCTGGCGTGAAACCGAGCCACTCGGTGAGCGCACTGTAGAAGTAGCCGAGACTATGAGGGAAATCGACCTGTTCGAGTAGCGTGAGTCGGCCGCTCCGTGCGTGCCACGTCGTGGTGCTCGCGATCTCGCCGCTCCCGTCGGCGACGAACACCGCGGCGTCGTCCCAGCCCGACGCGACAGCCGCGCTCGCAGCGTGCGCTTCGTGATGGCCCACCCATTGCCAGGGCGGGAGCCGTCCGAAGCGCCGAGCGAAGTGGAGCGGCACCGCGCTCATCTTCGCCCAATCGCTGCCGCGGTTGGCGAAGGCGAGCGATGAAGGGAGCCCAAGGGCGACCTGAGCCAGGCGTCTCGACAGGCCCTCCCACGGGCGCATGTTGAAGGCCACGGCGTCGAGATCGTGGACGTCGACGCCCGCGTCGCTCAGGCAAAAACGAATCGCGCGTTCCGGGAAGACGCCCGTGTTCTTGATGCGGGAGAGCCGCTCCTCCTCGACGGCGCGGATGACCTCGCCGTCCCGAACGAGCACGGCTGCCGCGTCCCGCATGTAACAGTTGAAGCCGAGCGTCAGCATGGGAGGCGACATCATGCGCGTGCTGGAGTGCCGCGCAAGCTCGGCGCGCCGCCCGCCCCGATGGTGTCCGCGTTCTTGCGCCAGGTCTCGGCCTCTGGAAGAGTCGAATTGGCGATGCGTCACACTAGAATCGCTCACGTCGCGGCACGTCGGCGCCGATGGTCGGCATCACACCGCCCGGTCTCCGGGATTCTGGCGAAAACGAAAGGCACAATTACATGACCGACGTTGGCTTCAACGCTGAAACCGCTTCCACTGGCGCTGGTCGTCTCCACGGGGAGCGTTCGACGACGGTGGCGGTGATCCTGGCCGCGGGTCAGGGCACCCGGATGCGCTCGGCGCTGCCGAAAGTGCTCCATGAGGTGCTCGGGCGCCCTCTGGTCCATTTCCCGGTCCTGGCCGCTCTCGAGGCGGGGGTGTCGCGGGTGGTCGTGGTGGTGGGCCACGGACGTGACCAAGTGGAAGCGAGCGTTCGCAGTGTGGCGCCTGACGCGATCTTCGCGGTGCAGTCGGAACAGCGCGGCACCGCCGATGCCGTCAAGGCCGCGGTGGCCCACTTCGGCGATGCGCGGCGTGTCCTCATCCTGAGCGGCGACGTCCCCGGCCCGACGTCCGCGACGATCGCGGCGCTCCTCGCAGCCCCAGGCCCCGGCACCTCGGCGTCGCCCCTTACGGTCGTCGGCTTCACGGCGGCGGACCCGACCGGCTACGGCCGCCTCGTGACCAACGCGGACGGTGGTCTGCTCGCGATCGTGGAGCACAAGGACGCCGCCAAGGCGGGGCGCACGGACATCCTCGCCGAGACGCGGTGCAACGCGGGCATCTATCTGGTCGAGCGGGACCTCCTGAGCGAGACCCTGACCCGCGTGGCGGGTGACAACGCCCAAGGAGAGCTCTACCTCACCGACGTCGCCCGCTTCGCCGCCGAGGCCGGCCGCCCGGGACGCGTCTATCTCGCAGGCGACGCCGCCGAGGTCGAAGGCGTGAACGATCGCGCGCAGTTGGCGCAGGCCGACGCGCGCCTTCGGCGGCGGCGCAACCTGGAGCTCATGCGGGCCGGTGTGACCCTGCTCGACCCCGAGCGGATCCGGGTCGGCTTCGACGTCACCGTTGAGGCCGATGTGGTGCTCGGCCCGGACGTGACTCTGACTGGGCGAAGCACCGTGGCCTCGGGCGCCTCCATTGGCCAGGGCACCGTGGTGAAAGACAGCCGCATCGCGGGCGGCGCTGAGATCCTGCCCTACTGCGTTCTCGATGACGCCGATGTCGGCCCACGCGCGACCGTCGGGCCCTTCGCCCACCTCCGCCCCGGGACCCGCCTCCTGGAGAAGGCCAAGGTCGGGAACTTCGTCGAGACCAAGAAGACGACACTCGGTCGCGGGGCCAAGGCGAGTCACCTCACCTACCTCGGGGACTGTGACGTGGGCGAGGACTCGAACATCGGCGCCGGGACGATTACCTGCAACTACGACGGGGTGAACAAACATCGCACCCGTATCGGCGCGCGGGTCTTCGTCGGGTCGAACACGGAGCTCGTCGCGCCGTGCACCCTCGGCGACGAGTCGGTCGTTGGCGCCGGGACCACGGTGACGGCCGATGTTCCTGCCGGTGCGCTCGCACTCTCGCGTGCGCCGCAGGTCAACTTAGACGGATGGGCAGCGCGTCGCGGGCCCTTTGCACGTAAGCGGGCACGGACGGCGTCCGGCCAGGGAGAACACTGACCATGTGCGGCATCATCGGCTATATCGGAACCGAAGACTGCGCGAACCTGATCCTCGAAGGGCTTCGGCGCCTCGAGTACCGAGGCTACGACAGCGCGGGGATCGCGATCATCACGGATGGGCGCTTCGAGATCCGGCGTGCCGCCGGCAAGCTAGACCGCCTGGCCGAGGCGCTCCGCGGGGAACCCGTGTCGGGCACCATCGGCATCGGTCACACGCGCTGGGCGACCCACGGGCCACCCACCGAACTGAACGCTCACCCGCACCGTGCGGGCGACGTCGTGGTCGTGCACAACGGCATCATCGAGAATCACCGTGTCCTGAAGGCGGAGCTCTTGGCCGAGGGGCACACCTTCTCGTCGGAGACCGACACGGAGATCGTGGCCCATCTCGTGTCGCGGGAACGCGGTCGTGGACACGGCCTCGTCGAGGCCGTTCGGCTCGCGCTACTCCAGGTACACGGCGCGTATGCCATCGCGGCCCTCGACCGCACGGACCCCGAGACGCTGGTGGCCGCCAAGAACGCGTCGCCGCTCGTGGTGGGGCTCGGCGACGGCGCCAACTACCTCGCGAGCGACATCCCGGCCATCCTCCAGCACACGCGCCGGGTCGTCTTCCTCGACGAAGGGCAGATGGTCGTGCTGCGCCGTTCGGGCGCCACCTTCCAACACATCGCTACGGGCGCGCCCTTCGAGCCGAAGGTCCAGGTCATCAACTGGACGCCTGCTATGGCGGAGAAGGGCGGCTACCGCCACTTCATGTTGAAGGAGATCCACGAGCAGCCACGCGCTGTGACCGACACACTGCGCGAGCGCGTCCGCATCGAACGTGGAACTGTCGAGCTCGACGGACTGAACCTGACGGACGAGCAGCTCGCCGGGTTCAGCCGAGCTGTCATCATCGCGTGCGGCACGAGCTGGCACGCGGGGCTCGTCGGAGAGTACCTCATCGAACAGTTCTCGCGCCTGCCGGTGGAGGTCGAGCTGGCCTCGGAGTTCCGCTACCGCGAGCCGTGTGTGGACGAGAAGGTCCTCGTTATCGCGGTCAGCCAGTCGGGTGAGACCGCCGACACGTTGGCGGCCATCAAAGAGACGCAATCACGCGGCTCCCACGTACTGGCCGTCTGCAACGTGGTCGGGAGCTCCATCGTCCGGCTGTCGAACTCGAACCTCATGACGCACGCCGGTCCCGAGGTGAGCGTCGCGTCCACGAAGGCCTTCACGACTCAGATCGCGGCGCTCTATTTGCTCGCCGTGAAGCTCGGGCTCGCACGCGGTACGCTTCAACCCGGACGCGCCGCAGTGCTGCTGCAGGACCTCATCGAGGTCCCGAGCGCGATCGAGACCGTGCTCGAGACGCCCGCGAGCGAGTACGTCGCCCTCGCGCGCCGCTTCGGCAACGCGACCAGCATGCTCTATCTCGGGCGGGGCACGTCGTTCCCGATCGCGCTCGAAGGCGCGCTCAAGACCAAAGAGCTCTCGTACATCCACGCCGAGGGCTACGCGGCGGGCGAGATGAAGCACGGCCCCATCGCGCTCATCGACGAGTCCGTCCCGTCCGTGGTCGTCTGCCCCATGGGCCCTCACTTCGACAAGACGCTCTCGAACGTCGCCGAGACACGGGCGCGTGGTGGCGCCGTCATCGCCGTGACGACGCCGTCCGGGGCGGAGCGAATCGGCTCCGATGCGGACGCCGTACTCGTGGTCCCGGAGGCGCCTGACCACGTGATGGCCTTCTTGACCGCCATCCCGATGCAGCTCCTCGCCTACCACATCGCCGACTTCAAGGGGACGGACGTCGACCAGCCCCGAAACCTTGCGAAGAGCGTCACCGTCGAATGACGTAGGACGCGTCGGCATTTCCGTCGACCCTTTGTTTCGAACCGGTGCTTCTTTCTTGCCGTAGCGGGCGACCGTGTGCTATCACCCGCCGCCCCTCGGGGAGCCGGATGGCCCACCAGAGGACGG
>JADMJS010000703.1 GCA_018780435.1 Myxococcales bacterium | reverse complement strand
TCGCGCGCATGAGGCCGACGGCGGCGGCGGTCGCGATGACGATCGGGAAGGGCACTTCGAAGGCGAAGAGCGCGATGAACGCGAGGACGGCCAGGACCGTGCGATCGGGCCCTCGCAGTGCGCGGCTGGCGATGCCCTACGCGCCCTCGCCTGCACGCGCCATGCACCGGCCTCACGAAGTGGTGGTGCGGCACTATGGGCGTCCGATGGTGCACTGATATTGGCGTCGTCGTGTGCGCCGCACGCACGCGCACATAAACGCACCGCCGATGCCGTCGTGGGCGTTGCTCATGGTGCAGGTCAACGCGCAGTGCCGTCGGGGCCCCCTCGGGGCCCCCCCCCCGGGTCCCGGCCCCGCGCTTGCCGTGATCGGGCTCCTCTTCGCCCTGTTGGCGGCCCGTCGCGCGCGATAGTGTGGGGTATGAGCCGCCACCTCTTCGCTCAGATCCCGTTCGTTCTGGCCGCGAGCCTCGCCGGCTGCAGTCCAGCCGGGACCAACTCCGATGGCGCCGAGGCCGTCAACCGAGACGCCGGATTCCGCGTGGAGGTCGACGCAGAGATCTCACCGGCGTTCCACTTCCGCCTCCACGCGACGCGTCCGGAGAGCGTCCTTCCGGCCCCGGAAGCGATCGAGGCGACGTTCCGGGGGACAGCGGTGGACGTGTCGTGCGACACCATGCGCGCGTGCTGGGGGAGCATCGCCCGCGGGACGGAGGCGGGGGACGGCGAGCTGGTCCTCACCACTTCCGGACAGGCGATCGCGGGCGCCACGGTGCGACTGGTGGACGGGCTATTCCTGGGGGTCGCGGAGGTACCGACCCCACTCGCCTGGCCGCGGTACTTCGACGTCAAGGTGACCGTCCACACCGGGGCGGCCGCGCGAGTTGCCTCATTCGAGTGGGGCATGGACGGGAACGTGGCACACCGGGTGCCGGACCCGGGAGAGACCTGGTCGCACGCGCCCGAGACCGGTGTCGACATCGGGGGCCTGCTCGGCGCCGGATTCACGGACTCGGGCACACCTCCGACGAGCGGCGAGCACTACGCCTTCGGACGGGCCGTGGACACCGGCGGCCGAGTCACCGAGTTTCGCCGGTACTTCATCTTGGACGTCAAGGCGACCGAGATCGTCTGGGAGGGAACGATTCGATCGCCGAGCTTCGAAGAGGAGCCAATGTGGATCGACTCGGACCGCGTCGTCGTCCTGGGGAGGATCGGCACGTATCCGGATCGGGCGCGCGTCGCCGTGGTCAACTGGACGACCGGAGCCATCGAGGCCGAGCGGAGCGTTGACGGAGACAGCGGCGTCACGAGCCGCATGTTCCTGGCGGACGGGCACGCGTGGGTCGCCGGCCGGAAGGGTCCGTGCACGTGGTCTCTCTCTGCAGGCGATGACCCCGTCTGCCTCCCGCGTGACGACTGGGAGGCGCGGTTCGGGCCGACGCGCGGATGGCGGCTCGGGCATGCCGTCGGGCGGCGGGGTGTCGTGATCCAAGATGGCCCGAGCCTCGGGCGGCTCATCGTGACCGATCCGTCCTTTGAGGATGCGACGCCAGTCGTGTTGCCGGGTGGAGACCACGGGATTATCGACGTTCGAGCCTTCGACGAAGGCGCGGTCGTGGCGGCGACCTGGCACGACGCAGAAGGAAAGCGGACGCTCTATCATTCCTTGTTCGGCGCGGACGGCGTGGTGCAAGAGACCCTCGCGTTCCCCGACAGTGCTTTCGGGGGAGGGGACACGTTCCTAACTGACGGCCTCGGGGGCGCGCTCGCCTTCCGTTCCACCGCCAGCGGTCGACGCTTCGAGTACCGAGCGCGGTTCTCGGACCCGGAGCCCTCGTTCACCTTCGAGCTCGATGGAGAGGAGAGTCCGCGGGCAGAGCGCTACACCTATTCGGGTGGACGCATGGTCTTCCCGGTGTTGGCTCCCGGCCCCATGTCGAACTACTGCCTCGTCGTCCGGCCGGACGGGACGCGGACCAAGCTCGACCCGGCGCCGGTGGCGGACCTCGACCAGTCCCACGGCTGCGTGCTGCTTGCCGGAGACCGGGCCATCGTCCACTCGAGCTCCGAGATGGTGTACTTCGAGGGCGAAGAGCCCCAGTGGGCCGTCGCGGTGGGCGCCCAATGGATGGAGATCCACGGTGACCAGATGCTGCGCCTGCCGGGGCCGTACCGGGTTGGGCTGGGCTTCGAGGCCACGATGGAGCCGATGGTCTATCCGACTTGGCGGCGTCCGTAGTCGCGACGCCCATCACCGTGGGCGCCGGAGCCCCGAACGCGTTCACGGCGGGAGCGCCGAAGGTATGGCACGACTACGACGTCACTGACGAACCACCTGGGGGCGCCGCGCTGATCGTCCCTCACGGGCCGCCGTACAGGTGCCAAGCGAGACCGAGCAGTGCGCTCCCACTGAGGACGAGCCCGAGCGACACGCGATAGCGGAGGAGCGCGACGGCGGCCGCGATCGCGATGAGCGTCGGCCCGAGCTGAACGCCGTGCGGGACGAGGAGCCGAATGGGTCCGAGGTGGGTCTCCGTCACGCCCGAGAACAAGACGTGAAACGCGAACCAGAACGCGAGGTTGGCGATGACGCCGACGACGGCGGCCGTGATGGCGGAGAGGGCGGCCGTGAGCGCGCGGTTGCCGCGTAGCGCTTCGACGTAGGGGGCGCCGAGGAAGATCCAGAGGAAACACGGGGCGAAGGTCACCCACGAGGTGATGCAGGCCGCGAGGACGGCCGAGGTCATGGGGTCGAGCGCGCCTGGGTTACGGTGGCCGGCGAGGAAACCCACGAACTGCACGACCATGATGAGCGGGCCCGGGGTGGTCTCGGCGAGCCCGAGGCCGTCCATCATCTCGCCGGGCGTGAGCCAGCCCCACGTGTCCACGGCGGCCTGCGCGACGTAGGCCAGGACGGCATAGGCGCCGCCAAAGGTCACGACCGCCACATTGCTGAAGAAGAGGCCGAGCGTGACGAAGACCGTGTCCGGGCCCACGAGCGCCGCGACGGCGACGACGGGCGCGGCCCAGAGGATGAGGCCGATGGCCAAGACGCGGAGGGAGCGAGCGAGCGACGGGGGTGCGACGTTCAAGGTCCCGGCGTCCAAGTGGGCGTCGAGGAGACCGGCGTGGCCCGCGGGCGGCGATGACACGGCGACCTTCGCGCGCATGAGGCCGACGGCGGCGGCGGTCGCGATGACGATCGGGAAGGGCACCTCGAAGGCGAAGAGCGCGATGAACGCGAGGACCGCCAGGACGGTGTGATCGGGCCCTCGCAGCGCGCGGCTGGCGATTCGGCGGACGGAGTCGACGACGAGCGCGAGCACGGCCGCCTTGAGCCCGAGGAAGATGCCGGTCGCGAGCGGGACGTGCTGCCAGAGCGCGTAGACGAGGGACAGGCCGAGGATCGCGACGAAGCCGGGCAGGATGAAGAGCAAGCCAGCGACGAGGCCGCCGCGCGTGCCGTGGAGGAGCCAGCCGATGTAGGTCGCGAGCTGCTGGGCCTCGGGCCCGGGGAGCAACATGCAGTAGTTGAGGGCGTGCAGGAACCGGTCTTCGCCGATCCAGCGCTTCTCCTCGACCAAGACGCGGTGCATGACCGCGATCTGGCCCGCGGGCCCACCGAAGCTCTGGAGCCCGATGCGCGTCCAGACGCGGACCGCCTCCGCGAAGGGGATGCCGTGTCCTCTGGGTTCAGGCGAGGTGGCGGGCCGTGCGGTCACGCGGCGACCGTGTCACGTCTCGCCCGGCTCGGGAAGGGCCGCTCAACCCAGGGTTGCCGATCCATGGGAGACGTGAGACGGGCCCAGGGACCCTGTGCATCGCGTCATTCCTGGTTTCGGAGGGGTGGCGGAGGCCCGCCGCGCCGCTGGGATGGGCGCTTCGGTCTCGTCGGGGTGGGCGGGTGCTCGAGGTCCGACGCATCGAGCCACTCCCGTTCGTTCCGGTAGAGCTCGAGGAAGGTCCCGGCCGCGAGTCCGCCGCGAATACGCGCCATGAGGTCTAGCCAGAAGTGCAGGTTGTGCTGTCCGATGAGGGTCCACGCCAGGGGCTCGCGGGCGGCGTAGAGGTGGCGAAGGTAGGCTCGGGTGTAGCGACGACACACGGGGCACGAGCAGCCCGCGTCGAGCGGCGCCTCCTGGTCGGCGTAGACGCCGCGCCGGAGGTCGAGCCGGCCCACGCGGGTGTAGGCGCGCCCGCGCTGCGCCATCGCGGTAGGCAGGATGCAGTCGAAGAGGTCCACGCCGCGGTGCACGCCTTCGAGGAGGTCTAGGGGGGTACCCACGCCCATGAGGTAGCGGGGGCGATCGGCCGGGAGGCGCTCACAGACGACGGCGGTCTGCGCCTCACGCTGTTCGCGCGACTCCCCGACGGCGAGCCCTCCGATGGCGTAGCCGTCGAAGGCCATGCCCGTGAGCGCGTCCGCACTCTCACGGCGGAGCGCTTCGTGACACGCGCCTTGGACGATCGCGAAGAGGGCGGTAGTGGCGTCCCCACGGGCCGCGAGGCTCGCGGCGGCCCACCGGTGGGTTCGGACCATCGCGGCGTAGGCGTCGTCGTAACCCGCCGTGGCGGGGACGCAGTGGTCGAGCACCATGCCGATGTCGCTGCCGAGGGCGAGCTGCGCGGCGACGGACGTGGCGGGTGTGAGGCGTCCGCGCCGCCCGCTGACGGGGTGCTTTAGGTCGACGCCGTCTTCGTCCACCTTGGCGTGTTCGCCGAGCGAGAACACCTGGAAGCCGCCCGAGTCGGTGAGGATGCCGCCCTCCCAGCGCATGAAGCGGCGGAGCCCCCCGAGTCGCGCCACGAGGTCCGCTCCGGGCTGCTGAGCGAGGTGGAACGTGTTGGCGAGGAGCAGGTTGGCGCCGGCGGGCGCGAGATCCTCCGTACGTTGTGCTCGTACGCTCGCGGCGGTACCGACGGGCATGAACTGGGGCGTCTCTACGACGGTGTGGCCGAGGTCGAGGCGACCGAGCCGCGCCGCTGACTGTTCTTCGGATCGCTGTGCGGTGAACGGCGCTCGGCGCATGGTCTTCAAATTGCGCCGTTGTGGGCGGACAGGTCAGCCCCGACGTTTCGGGGACACGGTCCTTCGGGGGCTCCGTGAAGACGGCGAGTAGGGGCACCGGCCCCCACAGGGGACCCTCGCGGCGAGATCTTCGAAGTCAGCGAGATCCTCCGGAAGGTCATTGGGCAAGAGCCAAGAGGCAACAGGTTCAATCTCTGCCGAGATCTCGAAGCAGCTTGGCCAGCGTGGCTTCGGCGGCGTGCGCGCGAGCCTCCGCCTCGCTGAGCGCGACATCCTTCTCGCTGAGCGCGGCTGTCGTCTCGCTGAGCGCGGCTGTCGTCTCGCTGAGCGCGGCTGTCGTCTCGCCGAGCGCGGCTTTCGTCTCGCTGAGCGCGGCTTTCGTCTCACTGAGCGCCGCCTGC
>JADMJS010000165.1 GCA_018780435.1 Myxococcales bacterium | reverse complement strand
AGCGAGCTCACCCCAACGACATGCACATCATTCTCAACGGCCTGCCGGGCCGTCTCCTCGGGCGTCTGAAACAGAGGCCCGATGTCGACGTCGAAGCCGAGGTCGGCAAACGCGGTAGCGATGACCTTCTGACCGCGGTCGTGACCATCCTGACCCATCTTGGCGACGAGAATACGAGGCCGGCGCCCCTCCTCCGCTTCGAAGGCCGCGACCCGCGCGGCAACATCATCCAGCGTCTTCTGAAAAGCGCCCTCCCCCTTCGTCCCAATCTCCCCCACGTAGACCCCCGAGATCGACTGTATCGCGGCCTGATGACGCCCGTAGACCTTCTCGAGCGCGAGGCTCATCTCCCCGACCGTCGCCCGAGCCCTGGCCGCCTCAATCGCGAGCGCGAGCAGGTTCTGGCTGCTTTCGCCGGCCGCCGCGGCCGTCATCGCCGCAAGCGCCCGCGCCACCACATCCGCATCCCGGTCCCGCCGCAGCGCCTCGAGCCGAGCCACCTGCGCCGCGCGCACGGCCGAGTTGTCGACCTTCAGGATCGGAATAGGCGCTTCCGAGGTGGGCCGGAAGCGGTTCACGCCGACGATCGTCTGCCGCCCGGAGTCGATGCGCGCCTGTGTCCTTGCAGCGGCCTCCTCGATACGCAGCTTCGGCAGGCCCTGCTCAATGGCGCGGGCCATGCCGCCGAGCTCCTCGACCTCCTGCATGTGCGCGCGGGCCTTCGCCGCGAGCTCGTGGGTCAGGCGCTCGACGTAGTGGCTGCCGCCGAGGGCGTCGATGGTGCGCGTGACGCCGGCTTCGAGCTGGAGGATGAGCTGGGTGTTTCGGGCGATACGCGCCGAGAAGTCGGTCGGGAGCGCGAGCGCCTCGTCGAGGCTGTTCGTGTGCAGCGACTGGGTCTGGCCCCACGTCGCCGCGAGCGCCTCGAGCGCCGTACGGACCGCGTTGTTGAAGACGTCCTGGGCCGTGAGTGACCAGCCGCTCGTCTGGCAGTGCGTGCGCAAGGCCTTGGACTTCTTGCTCTTGGCGCCCATGGCCGTCGTGATCTCGGACCAGAGCAGGCGCGCCGCCCGGAGCTTGGCCGCCTCCATGAAGAGGTTCGTGCCCATGGCGAAGAAGAACGACAGACGGGGCGCGAAGGCGTCGAGGTCGAGCCCGGCCTGCACGCCGGCGCGCAGGTACTCGAGGCCGTCCGCGAGCGTGTAGCCGAGCTCGAGGTCGGCCGTCGCACCGGCCTCCTGCATGTGGTAGCCGGAGATCGAGATGGAGTTGAACTTCGGCATCTCCTTCGCCGTGAAGGCGAAGATGTCGGCCACGATTCGCATCGAAGGGCCGGGCGGGTAGATGTACGTGTTTCGGACCATGAACTCTTTCAGAATGTCATTCTGAATGGTCCCCGACAGCGCCGCCGCCGGCACGCCCTGCTCTTCCGCCGCGACGACGTAGAGCGCGAGCACCGGCAAGACGGCGCCGTTCATGGTCATCGACACGCTCATCTTGTCGAGCGGGATGCCGTCGAAGAGGAGGCGCATGTCCGCGATCGAGTCGATGGCCACGCCCGCCATGCCGACGTCGCCGGCCACGCGCGGGTGGTCGGAGTCGTAGCCGCGGTGGGTCGCGAGGTCGAACGCGATGGACAAGCCCATCTGCCCCGCCGCGAGGTTCTTCCGGTAGAAGGCGTTCGACGCCTCGGCCGTCGAGAAGCCCGCGTACTGCCGGATGGTCCACGGCTGCGAGGTGTACATCGTCGGGTACGGCCCGCGCACATAGGGCGGCACGCCGGGCACGCCCCCGAGGTGCGGCACGCCGTCGAGGGCGTCCGCGCCGTAGTGCGACGCGATGGTGATGCCCTCCGGCGTCGCAAAGGTCGCAAGCGGCGCCGCGCCTGCCGCGACCGGCGCCGGCAAGGGCAACGACGAGAAAGACGGGATGCGGCTCATGAGTGGCCTCCGATACGCGCGCTCGGTCGCTCGGGGATGGTGGGGCGGGCCGCGGCGATGAGGTCGGCCCAGCCGCCGGCGAGCGCGAGGAGGTCCTGCCCGAGCACAACGAAATCCGTAACGCCTGCGGCACGATAACGCCCTTCGTGTTCACGCTGTGCGCCCGCGACGGCGCGGACGAGAGCGCCGCTCCAGGACGGCGCCAGCGCCGGGACCGCGTCCACATAGGCCGTATCGGCGCCGCAGAAGATGACGCCGTGGACGGGCGCCCTCGGCAGCCCCTCGGACGCGACGACCTCGACCTGGAAACCCGCCGCCTGCACGAATCGCATGACGAACTCGAGCCGCGCCGCGTGCTCCTTCACGGGGCCGAGCGCCACGAGGGCAAGCCGCCCCTCAAGGGCCTGCACCCGCGCCGCGAGTCGCTCCCACTCGGCGCCTTCACGCGCGCCGCCGGCGGGGACGCCGGTGATGTGGTCGGCGGTCGGCGCGAAGTCGTTCACGCCGACGACGACGGTCCTCCGGGTCGCGACGCTCTTGAGCCGGTCCGCGCTGCCGGGCAGCGCCTTCCGTAGGTCGGTCTCGCCGGCCTCCACCAGCGCTTCGAAGCGCTGCAGCTCGGCCCATCCGTCCGTCACGAGCTGGGCCGTCAGCGTCTCGGCGGCGTAGGCGCCCGCGAGCGGGTCCCGAACGCGGCCGAGGTGCCCTTCGGCGCCCAGCACCCACTGCGCCGTGAGCGCCAGCCGGCGCCCGAGGCCCTCGGGGGGCGGGGTCTCGAAGCCGCCGGGGACCGCGTCCACCTCGCCGAGCGTGACGCTGTCGGCGCCGCCGATGACCGCGGCCGTGCCCTCGAAGGTGGCGCGGAGGAGGTTGTTCCAGGGGTCGCGCAGCGCCGTGGTCGTGACGCCGGTGATGGCGTGGACGCGGAGCGGGACCGGCTCCGTGACGCCGAGCGCGGTCTGCAGCCGGCCGAAGAGCGCCCGCAGCGCGCGCAGCTTGCAGGCCGTCACCAGGATGTCGCGCCCCGTCGTCACCTGCGCTTCGAGGAGCGGCAGGACTGCCTCCAGCGGCGCGCCCCGCGCTTCGAGTCCGCGCAAGACCGCCAGCGTCTCTTCGATGAAGAGGCCGAGCTCCGTCTGGGCGAGGAGGCCCGCGGGGCTGCTCTCCACGTACAGCAAGGTCGAGACCCGGATGCGGATCGGGCTGCCTGCCGCGATCGCCATCGCCACCGACACGGGCGCGGCGACGGCGTCGACGAGGAGCGTGACGCCCGCACGGCGCGGCGCCGCTCGGACGGCCTCCGGGGGCAGCTCGGTCGTGTCGAGCAACACGGTCACTTGCCCCGCCGCGAGCTCGGCGGCGACGGCGCCCACGACCTGGGGATCACTCGTCCAGAGCTCGTGCGCGCCGAGCGCGACCGCGGCTCGGGCGTCGGCCACGTCACGGACGCGCGCCCGGATGCGCCAGCCGAGCTCCGGGGCGTCCGCGTGGAAGCGGAGCTCGTCCGTGCCCTCGGCGCCGAGGTAGAGCGGCTCGATGGCGACGCCGTCGATGGTCGCCCGGAGCGTGGTCCACGGCCGACCCTTGAGGAGCGCCTCCGCGTCCCGGATCCACGCGTCAAAGTCGGGCGCGCCCGAAGAAAGTCCAGTCGGTGAGGGCTCTTGCAAAGGTGGTCCTACATGTTGCGGCGGTACTGGCCGCCGACGTCGTAGAGGCTCGCGGAGATCTGGCCGAGGCTGCACACACGGGCGGCCTTCATGAGCTGGTCGAAGGTGTTCTCGCCCGACCGCGCCGCGTCACGGAGCGCCGCGAGCGCGGCCTCGCTCTGGCCGGCGTTCCGCGCATGGAAGGCGCGCAAGGACGCGATGGCGTAGTCCTTCTCGGACGTGGTGGCGCGGATGACCTCGGGCGGGAGGACCGTGGCGCTGCCCTTCGGGTCGAGGAAGGTGTTGACGCCGATGATCGGCAGCTCGCCCGAGTGTTTCTTCGACTCGTAGAAGAGCGACTCTTCCTGAATCTTCGTGCGCTGATACATGCGCTCCATCGCGCCGAGGACGCCGCCGCGGTCCGAGATGCGCCGGAACTCCGCGAGCACCGCCTGCTCGACGAGGTCGGTGAGCTCTTCGGCGATGAAGCTGCCCTGCAGGTTGTTCTCGTTCTTGCTCATCCCGTATTCGCGGTTGATGACGTGCTGAATCGCCAGCGCGCGCCGCACACTCTCTTCGGTGGGCGTCGTGATGGCCTCGTCGTAGGCGTTCGTGTGCAGCGAGTTGCAGTTGTCCTGAATAGCGAGCAGCGCCTGCAGGGTCGTGCGGATGTCGTTGAACGCGATCTCCTGGGCGTGGAGGCTGCGGCCCGACGTCTGGATGTGGTACTTGAGCTGCTGTGAGCGCGCGTTACCGCCGTACCGATATCGTATGGCGCGGGCCCAGATGCGGCGCGCGACGCGGCCCATGACCGAGTACTCCGGGTCCATCCCGTTCGAGAAGAAGAACGAGAGGTTGGGCGCGAAGGCGTCGATGTGGAGGCCGCGCGCGAGGAAGTACTCGACGAAGGTGAAGCCGTTCGAGAGCGTGAACGCGAGCTGGGAGATGGGGTTCGCCCCGGCCTCGGCGATGTGGTAGCCGGAGATGGAGATCGAGTAGAAGTTCTTCACCGCGTGCTGGGCGAACCAGACCTGAATGTCGCCTTGCATCCGCAGCGCGAACTCGGTCGAGAAGATGCAGGTGTTCTGCGCCTGATCCTCTTTCAGAATGTCGGCTTGCACCGTGCCGCGCACCGCCGACACCGTCTCGGCGGCGATCCGCGCATACTCGTCCGCGGGCAGGACCTCGGCGCCCGACGCCCCGAGCAGCAGGAGGCCGAGGCCGTCGTTGCCCTCGGGGAGCGCGCCTTGGTAGGCCGGGAGCGTGGCCCCGTGGTCGCGATACCGACGCTCGATCGCGGCCCGGGCCTCGTCGGCGCGGCCGGTCGCCCTGAGCACGCGCTCGCACTGCTGATCGATGGCGGCGTTCATGTAGAAGGCCAGGAGCATCGGCGCGGGCCCGTTGATCGTCATCGAGACGGAGGTCTTCGCGTCCGAGAGGTCGAAGCCGGAGTAGAGCTTCTTCGCGTCGTCGAGGGTCGCGATGGACACGCCGGAGTTGCCGACTTTGCCATAGATGTCGGGGCGTTCGTCCGGATCTTCGCCGTAGAGCGTGACCGAATCGAAGGCCGTCGAGAGCCGGTTCGCGGTCATGCCGGACGCGAGGTAGTGGAAGCGGCGGTTCGTGCGCTCGGGGCCCCCTTCGCCGGCGAACATGCGGGCCGGGTCTTCGCCCTCCCGCTTCAGCGGGAAGACGCCTGCGGTGAAGGGGAACTCGCCGGGCAGGTTCTCGCGGAGGCGCCAGCGCAGCAGCTCGCCGTGGTCCTCGCTACGCGGGAGCGCCACGCGCGGAATGTCGAGGCCGGACAGGGTCTTCCGGAAGTTCGGCTGCTCGATGGTGCGGCCGCGTACCTCGTAGCGGTAGGTCGCTTCGCGGTAGCGGGCGGCGGTGGCCGGCCAGCCGTCGACGAGGGCGCGGGACGGGCCGTCGAGCTCCGATTCGACCTCCGAGAGGCGGGTCGCGATGGCGTCGCGCGCCTCGGGCAGACCGACTTCGGAGAGCGCGGTTCGCAGGTGCTGGCGCTTCCGGGCGAGGCCGGCCTGCTGCTCGGCGTAGCGGTCCTGGCGGTCACATTCGTCTGCGATCTCCGCCAGATACCGAACGCGGTCGCCGGGGACGATCGGCTGCCGGGGCCGTTCCGGGGCGGCGACGCCGGCGCTCGTGCCGGGCAGCGCGGCGCCGGTGCGCTGGTGGAGGCCGGCCATGAGCGCGTGGAAGAGCCGGTCGACGCCGGGATCGCCGAACTCGGACGCGACGGTGCCGTAGACCGGCATCTCGTCCGGGCGCTGCGTGAAGGCCTGGCGGTTGCGCTGGACCTGCTTGCGCACGTCGCGGAGCGCGTCGAGCGAGCCGGCTTTGTCGAACTTGTTGATGGCGACGATGTCGGCGAAGTCGAGCATGTCGATCTTCTCGAGCTGGCTCGCGGCGCCGTATTCGTGGGTCATCACGTAGAGGGAGAGGTCGACGTAGCCCGTGATGGTGCTGTCCGACTGGCCGATGCCGGGGGTCTCGACGATGACGAGGTCGAAGCCGGCGGCCTGGCAGAGGTGGACCGCGTCGCCGAGGGCCTGACTCACGACGCCGCCGCGGGTCGCCATCGAGCGCATGAAGGCGCGGTGCTGCGCCGAGGGGCCGACCGCGTTCATGCGGATGCGGTCGCCGAGGAGCGCGCCGCCGGAGCGACGGCGGGTCGGATCGACCGAGAGGACCGCGATGGTGGGTAGGGCTCCGTCCACCGGACCTGCGTTGAGGAAGCGGCGCACCAGCTCGTCTACCAGCGAGCTCTTGCCGGCGCCTCCGGTGCCCGTGACGCCGAGGACGGGGACGCGTTTTGCCGTGGGCAGGAGGCGCGCCGAGATACCGAGCGCCGGGTGCGTCTCGGCGAGCGTGATGAGGCGGGCGACGGCGAGCGCACGTTCGGGGCCGGTGGCGCCCTTGGCCAGGGTCGCGAGCGCGGGCTCGAGGTCGTCCGGGGTGCTGGCGGGGAAGTCGGCCTGTCGAAGCAGGTCGTCGATCATGCCCTGGAGGCCCATGGCCCGGCCGTCGTCGGGTGAGTAGAGACGCGCGACGCCGGCGGCGTGCAGCTCCGCGATCTCGGACGGCAAGATGGTGCCGCCGCCGCCGCCGAAGACCTTCGCGCGCGAGCCCATGGACGCGAGCAACTCGACGACATACTTGAAGTATTCGACGTGGCCACCCTGGTAGGACGTGATGGCGATGGCCTGCGCGTCTTCTTCGACCGCGGTGAGCGCGAGGTCGAGCGCGCTGCGGTTGTGGCCGAGGTGGATGACCTCAGCGCCGGAGCTCTGCAGGACGCGCCGCATGATGTTGATGGCCGCGTCGTGCCCGTCGAAGAGCGACGCGGCGGTGACGATGCGGACGTTGTGATTCAGCGGACGGGTCGGGCTCTGCATGGCGACTTTCTAGCCCGATGGGACGCGCGTGTCACGGGGCAACCGGCGCGGAGGCGTCCTCTACGACGGGGCCAAAGGAGCCGGTCTCGAGGAAGCGGAGCACGAGGCGCCGAGTCTCCGGGTGGTTCATGATCCAGGTGTGGTTGGCATCGACCGTCGCGAAGGCGGCGAGGCCGGGGAGGCGCGTCTCGTCGACCGCGACGGTGCCGTCGTGGGCCTGGCCGCGGGCGAAGAGGCCGAGGCCGACCGTGAGCCAGCTCGTTGGGTTGGTGAGGGCGAGTGCGCGGGTGCCGGCGATGACGCCGCACGGGAACTCGGGGACCGGCCAGTGTTCGGGCGAGCCCGCCATCTGCTGGCCGGCGGGGCCGTAGATCCAGCGGAAGAGGGTCTGGTTGCGGAGCCGGTTCGCGATGCCGCTGCCACTGTTCGGCGGCGCGAGCATGACGAGGCCTTTCCACGGCAGCTCGCGCATGTGGCGGACGAGGATGGCGCCCATCGAGTGCGTCACACCGAGCAGTGGGCCGGGCGCTTCGGCGGCGAGGCGTTCGGAGACGTGCCGCGCGGCGTCTTGGACTCGGATCTCGCGCGAGGGGTAGGTGCACGCCCAGGTCGGGTACCCGGCCGCGTCGATGGCGCGGCGGAGACCGGCCATCGAACTCTCGGTGCGGAGGAGGCCGTGGAGGAGGACGACGGTGGGTTTCATTGAGGGTCCGGTGACGTGCGCGGGAAGAGCGCGACGAGGTCCTCGGGTTTGAAGCGCTCGACCGTGCGGACGACGGCGGCTTCGAGGCCGTCGCGTTCGGCGCGCAGGTCGTTCACGTCCTCGTCGAGGCGCGACAGGCGCACGAGCGTGCGGCCCCAGCGCCGGATGGAGGTGGCGCGGTCGAAGACTCGCAGCGTAGCGAGGCCCGTCAGCGGCAGGAAGAGCGCCATACCGAGCGCGGGCAGCGGGCCGTAGCCGAGGCCGGTGAAGGCCACGAGTAGGGCGTACATCGCGATGGCGCCGAGGATGCCGGCGACGAGCTTTGAGGTCGCGATGACGTCTTTACGCGGCGTGAGCACGCGGCCGGCGAAGATGGCGAGCAGGCCGACGGGGGCGTGGACGATGAAGCCCGGGATGGCGAGCGGGAGCCAGATGAGGGCGAGCGCGAGGTGGCGGAGGAGGCGGGGGACGGCGCCGCCGAGCGCGGCGCCACGCTGCAGGTCGGCGTCGCTGAGGCCGGCTTCGTCGAGGCGTTCGAGGTAGGCGCTGATCTGGGCGTAGAGGGCGCCGATCTCCGGTTGGTCCTTCAGATCCGCGTAATGCGTCGAGAAGCGGCGCGCGAGCTCGATGCGGTCGCGAACGGCGATGCCGGCGGGCTGGTAGAGTCGGCGGACGCCGTCGAGGACGCGCAGCGTGTCCCAGTCCTCGGCGTTGACGGTGAGGGCGCGGAGGCCGGTCTCGATGGTGGTCGTGAGCGTACGGACGGCCTCCCGCGTGGGTTCTTCGGCCGCCACCGGGATGGGCTCGCCGAACTGGAGCAGGACGCGGCTGCGGAAGCGCCGACGCCGGACGTAGGTGATGCCGACGGGGATGATCTGGAGCGGCACGCCCTCCGCGGCAGCGCTGAAGGCGATGCGGGCGGCGCCGGTCTTGAGCTGCGCGATCTGGGAGGCGTCGTGGGAGAGGCCCTCGGGGAAGATGCCCATGGCGCGGCCGCTCTTGAGGACGTCGTTCAGCGCGGTGAAGGCGCTGTCGTTCTGCACGGCGCCTTCGCCGTGGTCGGCGCGGCGGGCGATAGGCACGGCGCCGAGGCCGCGCAGGACGACGCGCAGTAGCCACGACTGAAAGAGCACGTCCTTGGCCGCGAAGTGCACGATGCGGCCGGAGAACGCGATGATGAGGACGGGATCGATGAGTGAGTTCGGGTGGTTACCGGCGAAGATAACGGGCCCGCGCCCTTCGGTGGGCACGTTTTCGAGACCGACGACCTCGATCTGACGGAAGAAGATCCGCGAGACCACCCGGAGGAAGGCTTGGAGGAGCCGGTAGATGAACATGGGGGGAGTCTACGCCGCCCAGCCCGGGGGTGCGAGGGCGGGAGGCGAGATCGCCGAGGAACTTTCGCGCGTCGATTCGTTGGACGCTTTACGGACGGTCCGGGCTACGCCAAGGTGAGGCCGCAATGGCAGCCAACGGAAGCACGCTTCTCCACTCAGATCGCACGCTGGCCCCTTTCCGCGCGGTTGCGCTCGTGGCCCTGCTCGGAGCTGCCTGCTCCGACACGACGGCTGGCCTGTACTACACTTCCGGCTACCCCTCAGGCACCTCGGGCCAAGCGCTGCCTGCCTCGGAGATAGGGGACACCGTGAGGCTCGCGATGATCGCCGGGGCTCGCTACGGGGCCTGCGTCGACCGCCCAACGAAGACAGAAGGGCTCGATAAGCTCTTCGATCCCTGGGATCAGTTCGCCCTGGACCATCGCCGCCTCTTTGAGTGCATCGCCCTTGCCGAGACCTGTGCGGACGTCATCGAGGGGTGTTACGGGATCGACTCGGGCCGGCAGTGCACCCCGGACGAAGCGCCGCGATGCGACGGCGACGTGACGGTGAACTGCATTGACTTCGGCGCCCAAGGACGCCTTGAGGTCGCCTTCGATTGCACGTCGTGGGGAAGCGCACCTTTCTGCGTCGTCGATGGTGAGGCCGCGCGTTGCAGCTCACAGCCAGCGCCATGCACATCCTCCACCTGTCAGGGTCAGACCCTCTCGTACTGCTATGAGGGCGCCTCCATGCCCTTTGACTGCGCCGGCGCGGGACGTGAGTGCGGGCAGCAGGCCGGGACCACGGGCTGTGTCCTCGCGGGAGGGTGTTCGCGCTCATGCTCTGGGACCGAGCTTACCTATTGCCCAACGGGCGGCGCATTCCTCGGACACACGCTCGACTGCGCGTCCCTCGGTTCGGCGTGGGACTGTTCGGAGCTCGCGGGCTTTACGGCCGGGTGCCGTGCGAAGCAGCCCACCTGTTCTCATGGCGCCACTCGCTGCGTCGAGAGTCGGCTCGGGACCTGTGTGTTGGGCGCGTGGGTGGAGGTCGACTGTGCGACCTTCCTCGATGGGACGTGCCTGGTGGGTCCCACCGGCGCTCGGTGCGAAGAAGGCGATGGTGCACCCGTCGGCACCGAGTGCAAAGACGAGTGCGCCGAAGTGGGGCTCACGTGCGCCAACGAGGCGACGCTGGTCGAGTGCGTCGCAGTGGGCGGCTGCCTCCGGCGCACGGACTCGAGCTGTGGTGATGGCCGTTGCTTCGAGGGCGCGTGTATCCCCAAGTGCCAGAACGACTGCCATGCTGGCGGAGCGACGTCCTGCGTGGGGGCGGACGTCAGAACCTGCGCGGTCGACGACACGAACTGCCGCCGGTGGGGTGCGCCTGTAGACTGCCCGGGCGACACGACCTGCCTCAATGGCGAGTGCGTCAGTTGTACGGACGAATGCGAGACTCTGGGGACGCGCTACTGCTCCGACATGGACGTCCTCGAGTGCACGAACAACGACGTCGACCCTTGCACCGAGGTGCAACGCGTGACGACGTGCGGCGTGGGCCGGAGGTGCGAGGCCGGCGACTGTGTCGATGATTGTGTGGACGAGTGCGATGCGGTGGGAGCCACCGAGTGCAGCGCCGGGTTCATCACGACCTGTGGCCAACATGACGGCGACACCTGCCTCGAGTGGGGCCCGTACGAGGCGTGCGCACCCAGCCAACTCTGCCTCGGCAGCGCGTGTGCGTGTATCAACGTGTGCGCGACGGCGGGTGTTGCCGGCTGTGACGGTGACGAGGTCGCAATGTGCACGCCGGACGAAGCGGGCTGCCTCCTCGTGGCGAGTACGTCCGCTTGCGGGCCGGCGGAGGCGTGCGTGGACGGCGTATGCGATGATCCTCCGACGGTTGTGATCAGTGAGCTCGGGCGGCATCCGCTCGGGAGCGTCATCGAACTGCGCGGGCCGCCGGGCCTGAGCCTCCATGGTTGGTCACTCACGCTTCTCGACGACGCGAGCGCTATCGCTGAGAAGTTCGTGCCGCTGATGGGCACGATCAGCGACGACGGCTTCTGGGTAGCGTCGAGCCAGTTGCCCCCCGTCGCACACGCGGACCTCGCGGCGCAGAACGTGGGGCTCTCGTCGTCTCAGCGCGTCATCCTTCGCCAGGGGACGCGGGTGGTCGACGCAGTCGCCTACGGCAACGTCGAGAGTGTGAACGACGGGTCCGGTGAAGGTGCACCGGCGCCGCTCTTATCGATGGGGAAGAACTTGGCGCGAAACGCGGATGGTCGTGACACCGGCGATAACGCTCAAGACTTCCGGCTCCGGAGCGGGTCGAGCTTCGGTGCCCCGAACGTGGCGCCGAACTCGGCGCCGACGGCGCTGCTGAGCTGCCCGTCGTCCGTGGTGGTGGGAACACCGACGACGCTCGACGCGAGTGCGTCCTACGACTTCGACGATCAGGTCGTGTCCTGGACGATCGCAGCCGGTGACGGGATGGTCTCGGCGGGTCCCACCGTGATGCACACCTACGCTGACTTGGGGACCTACGTCGCGACCGTCGAGGTCGAGGACGCGGAGGCCCTCGCGGGCGTTGCGACCTGCACCGTGACGGTCGTCTCATCGTCGCCGCCCGTCGTAACGTGGACTGAGCCCACGTCGGACGTCGTCGCCGCGGCCGGGACGTCGATGACCTTCGCGGTCGACGTCGTCGCCGCGGCCGGGCGCACCGTTATTGGCGTCGACCTCCTGGTGGATGGCGTGAAGCAAGGGGCGACGGACGAGACCGCTCCGTACGCTTTCACCCTGACGCTCCCGGACGCCGGGCCGGTACTGTCGGTCAGCGCGAGAGCGCTCGATGACCTCGGAGAGACGGGCACCTCGGCGGTTCGCACGGTCACGCTGGCGGAGTGAGCCTCCACACGAGCGCGGGGTGGGCCTGGACAGCACTGGATCGTCTGGACGATTTACGAATGGGGCGATGTACGCCAAGATAGGGGTTAGCGTTGCGATGCGACGTCTTCGAATCGGGTCCACAACCTCGCCGGGCAGAACCTGAAGCTAGCGTCAACGTATTCGGTAGTTCTATCTCAAGGTGCTCGCGTCGTCGATTCGGTCGCGTTCGGCACATTCTCAGACTCGACGAATGCGTTTGGGGAAGGGGGATTTGCGCCGCTCCTATCGCTCGGGAAGGTACTCGCTCGGAATGCAAACGGGCGGGACACCGGAGACAACGGGCGGGACTTTCGGATCCGGAGCGAGCCGAGCTTCGGCACCGCGAATACGGCGCCCAACTCACCTCCGACGGTGGTCGTCGATTGTCCCGGTCCCGTGATCGTGGGAGCCACCAGCACGCTGGATACGAGCGGATCCTATGACTTCGACAACAGCGTAGTAGCCTGGACCGTCTCGTTCGGTGACGGCACCGTCGTGAACGATCCGATCGCCAGCCATATCTACGCGAGTGCGGGGAGCTATACCGCCACTTTGGACGTGGAGGACGCCGATGGGCTCGTCGGGTCGACCACCTGCGCCATGACGATCGCGCCATCGTCTCCGCCGGTCCTGGCGTGGATTACACCTGACTCGGACATCGAGGCCCAGTCGCAAGGCTGGATAACGCTTTCGGAGGAGGCCGTTGCCGCGAGCGGGAGAAGCGTGTTGGGTGTCGACTTCATCGTCGGCGGCGTGATGAAGGGGGGGACGGACGTGACGGTCCCGTATTCCGTCAGCGTGAAGCTCCCCACTGCAGCGCCCGGAGCCGCGATCCTGGTCACGGCGACGGCCGTCGACAGTCTCGGGGAAGTCGGAACGTCAGCGCCGCGGACCGTGACGATTACGGAGTAGTGCCATTCGCCGCTGTGGCGGCTTCCGACCTCGCTTGGGGTTCCGCGTGTCACCGTCTTGTCGCTTTGTAAGGCTCGGCGAATGCGGTATGCCGGCGAGCGCCACTGCGAAGGAGCCCACGATGACCGACTCAGCGCCATTCGAGCTCACCCCAGCCCAACTCGCGTCGTTTCGAACGCAAGGCTGGCTCGTCCTCCGAGGCGTCATCCCGCCGGCGCAGCTCGCTGCGCTCCAGGACTGGACCGCCGAGCTCGAAGACTGGGCCGAGCTCGACGGCCCGGGGCTCCACCACTTCGAGGAGACGGCGACAGGGCCCCGCATCGCGCGCAGCGAGGACTTCATCCCCTACCACGCCGGTCTGAAGGCGTTTATCGCCCACGGTGACATTCTCGGGTGGGTGGGGCAGCTCCTCGGCGAGCCGGCCGTCCTCTACAAGGAGAAGATCAACTACAAACACGCCGGGGGCGCCGGGTTCGCGCCGCACCAGGACGCGACGGCGTACCGCTTCGTCGACTTTCACATCTCGGCGATGGTCCCGCTCGATCCCGCGACGCCCGAGAACGGCGGCCTCTACTTCGCGCCCGGGCACGCTCGCGGCAAGCTCCCCGAGTCGCGCGGCGTCATCCTGCCCGAGGTCGCCGAGACGCTGGCGTGGGAGCCCGCGTCGGTGCTCCCAGGCGACGTCGTGCTCTTTGGCAGCTACGCGCCGCACAAGAGCGGCACGAACGAGAGCGCGGCCGCGCGGCGGGCCTATTACCTGACCTACAACGCGGCGTCGGCCGGCGACCTCCGGGACCGCTACTACGCGGACAAGAAGGCCGAGTTCGACAAGAGCGGCGGGAGCTTCGACGGCGAGCGGGCGCGCATCAGCGTCAACGACGACTTCCTCGGGCGCCCCGCCGAGCGGCCCCGCGGCCTGCGCGCCTTGCCGCTGTCCAGGCTCACGGGCCTCTACGCCGGCCCCCGCGCGCAGGCGTTCTACGACGAAGCCATCACCGAGCTCGAACACGCGGTCCGGTGTGCGGCCCTCGCCCGCCGTGACGGCGCGGACGACGCCACGGTCGCCGCGGCGCTCCTCCACGACGTCGGCCACCTCATCATCGGCGACTACTTCCCCATCGAGCAGACGCTCCCCAAAGACTGGAAACACGAGAACGTCGGCGCCCGCTATCTCGCACGCTGGTTCGGCCCGGAGGTCACGGAGCCGGTGCGGCTGCACGTCCCGGCCAAGCGCTACCTCGTCGCCCGGGATTCGGCGTACGCCGCGTCGCTGTCACCCTCGTCGCTGCGCAGCCTGGGCGTCCAGGGCGGCCCGATGAGCGACGCGGAGTGCGCGGCCTTCGAGTCGCTCACCGGCTTCGCGTCCGCCGTCGCGGTCCGGCGCTGGGACGACGAGGGGAAGGATCCGGCGATGGTCGTGCCGCCCTTCGGCGATTACCACGCGATGCTGGAAGCGCTGATACGCACGCGCTCGTAGGGCAAGCGCCTCGTCACTTCTTGCTTGTGTACGTTTTGTGTTCCCTCCGTCGATCCGGCACTTCACGAATGAAGTAAACTGAGAGAAGCTGTCACACGGTACCTCCACGTCTTACGCCCGCTCCAACCTGCGGTGGGCCGACTCGAGCGAAGGAATCGTGTTAATGCCTCATCCCAGCCTCGTTCGCGCCCGTTCTGCCAGAGGGCCACACACGTCGGCGACCCGCCGCGTCTCGTGGCTCGTGGTCTTGGTGCTGGGGGCGTGCGGCAGTCCGAAGCGCAGCGGCGGTGGAAGCAGCAGTTCCTCGAGCGGCGACGTGAAGCAGACCGCCAAGGACACCTCGACGCCCGAGGTCGAGCTGCCACCTATCAGCGAATTCGTGACGCTCGCCATAGCCGCGGGGGCGCGCTTTGGCGCCTGCATCAACGCGCCGGCTGGGGCGACCGCGCTCGATCCACTCATCGGCGCCGTTCCCAAGTTCGCCGAAGAGACGCTCGCGACGTATGAGTGCATCGCAGAAGCCGAGAGCTGTGCCGAGCTCATCTTCCGATGCTTCAACTCCGACGTGACTCGGACATGCTCGTCGTCGAGCAAACCGCGCTGCGACGGGTCGGTGAAGGTGAACTGCCTCGAATTCGGCACCTTCGGCAGCTATGAGGCGGCGGTGGACTGCGAGACGAATCCCGACATGCCGTTCTGCATCGTCGGTGAGGACTCGGCACAGTGCAGCGCGAGGCAGGAGCCTTGCGGGGCATCGTGGTGCGATGGTCACCAACTGCAATGGTGCGCTAGCAAGAGCGTGCTTCCGGTCGACTGCGGAGAGACCGGGCACATCTGTTCCGAACGTAGCGGAGACGCCCAGGACCACGCCTGCCATCTCGATGGAGGCTGCGTGCGACAATGCGTCGGAGACATGCTGACCCACTGCACTGACGCTGGGCCCTACGTAGGAGGCAACTTCGACTGTGGCTCGCTCGGCTCGGATTTCCGGTGCGATAGCGGACCGAACGGCTCCTCCGGCTGCGATGCGAGGTTCGGTCAATGTACACACGGCGACACCAAGTGTTTCGAAACGACGCTCTCCACATGCGTGTTCGGCAGGTGGGTTCGTGTCGACTGCGCGGACTTTGCCGATGGCACCTGTGTCTCAAAGTCTGGCGCCTCCCGGTGTGAAGAGAGTGCGGCGTCGAACGCGATCGAGTGGTGCAAGGACGAATGCACGTCAGCCGGTTGGTCCTGCTCCGGGGAGGCGAGCCGCGTTCGATGCGTCGAGAAGGACGGCTGCCTGCGGCGCGAACAGGAGAGCTGCGGCGACCAGCGCTGCTACGAGGGCTACTGCGTCCCCAAGTGTTCCAATGAATGCACTTCTTCCGGCGACACGGTCTGCAATGGCGCCGAAGTGGTCACGTGCATTCTCGATGACAAGGGGTGTCTCGCGTGGGGGCCGTCTGAGTCCTGCGGCGGAGCGAAGTCGTGCCTGAAGGGGCAGTGCGTCACCTGTGCCGACGAATGCGAGACGCTTGGGACCCGATACTGCTCCGGCAACACGGTCCTCGAGTGCACCAACCTCGACGTCGATCCATGCCCCGAAGAACGAAGCCTTGAGACCTGTGGCGCCGGGAAGAAGTGTTCTGCCGGGAAGTGCGTCGACGACTGCATCGATGAATGCGATGACGCCGGAGACACCCAGTGCAGCGCGGGTCTCGTCTCCACTTGTGGACAGCACGACGGTGACAGTTGCCTCGAGTGGGGCAAGTTCACGTCGTGTGGCGCCGGCAAGCTCTGCGTCGGAGACGCGTGCAGTTGTGTCAACCCGTGCCCGAGTACCACCCAGAACGGCTGCGAGGGCGACAAAGTCGCGACGTGTGGGACCGGTACTGGGGCCTGCCTCGTCGTGAAGAGCACGACGACGTGTGCGGACGGCGACGCCTGCGTTCTGGGCGTGTGCAGCGACCCGCCGCTGGTGGTCATCTCGGAGTTGGCCCGGCTGAACCTCGAGAGCACCATCGAGCTCCGAGGACCGGCTGGCCTGAACCTCCATGGGTGGTCACTGACCTTCTTGGACGAACAGGGGGAGAAGGTCGGCGCCGCACTCCCGCTCCTGGGCTCCTTGGATTCGAAAGGGTTCTGGGTCGTCTCGAGCGCTCCCGCGCCCAAGGACTACGCAGACTTGGCTGGGCAGCCCTTTGGACTTCAGTCGACCCAGAGCGTCGTGCTGCGGCAGGGGCTACGGGTCGTGGACGCGGTCGCGTTCGGCAACTTCACGTCGGTGGAGGACGCGTTCGGCGAAGGAGCGACGGCCCCCGTCCTGCCCGCCGGGAAGGTCTTGGCGCGCAATGCGGATGGACGGGATACCGACGACAATTTCCGAGACTTCCGTATTCAGGACGCGACCAGCTTCGGGGTAGCCAATTCGGGGCCCAACACGCCGCCGGTCCCTGTCTGGGAGTGCCCGACCGTAGGGGCCGCCGGTCAATTGCTGCTCTTCGATGCGAGCGCCTCCTACGACTTCGAGGGTGAGGTGGTCTGGTGGGACTTCTCCTGGGGCACTGGAGGCGGCGTGTCGGGCCCGATCCACGATACGTGGTATGCCAAGCCAGGCACTTACCAAGTCACACTCGTCATCAAGGACTCACAGGGGTTCCAGACGACGGACACCTGCACCGTCACTATCGTGGAGTCAACACCCCCGACGATCAACTGGATAGCGCCGCTCATGGACGTCACCATCGGACCGGGCGCCGCCGTCACGCTGACGGTGGACGCCGTCGCCGCCCCAGGGCGTGCCATCGTCGGCGTGACATTCCTCGTCGATGGAGTCCCGTTCGGCGCGATGGACACGGTCCCCCCCTACAAGACGACGTTCACCGTGCCATCGACGGCCCCGGAGATTCCGATCGCGATCGTCGCGCGCGCTCTCGATGACCTCGGGGAGGAAGGCATGTCGTCACCACGTACACTCTTGGTCGTCGACGCCCAGCCCATCGCCAAGCTCACGGCCACGCCGATCGGCGTCGCCACCGCCCGCTTCGATCCCACCGGCTCGACAGACGCGGAGGGCCCTCTCACGGCGCGATGGGACTTCGGGTCCGACGGCACCTTCGAGACGACGTGGGGGCCGCTCGAGCCCATCAACTGGACCTTCGACGGCGACGGCACGCACACCGCGACACTCGAGGTGCGCGATTCGACCGGCAAGACCGCACAGGCCACGGCAAGCGTCGTCATCGAGTCGGACCGCACGGTGACGGGCGTCACGAGCGACGAGACCTGGTACGGCACCATTCGAGTCCAGGGGGACGTGGTCATCCCCGCTGGCGTGACCGTGACCCTCCTGCCGAACGTCGAGCTCAATGGAGACGATGTGAGCGGCGGGAGCTTGACGGTCCGAGGTGTCGTCATCGGCCCAGGTGGTTCCGCCATCGGGGCGAGTAGCGGAACCCCTGCTATGGGGCTTCGGGTGGACGGCGCGGGTCGTCTCGAGCTCGCGACGGCCACCCTGCGCGGCACTGGGATCGAGGTCGAATCGGGCGAGCTCCACCTGAGCGACTCCACTGTCGAGGGAGGGCCCGGGATCTCACTTCGCGGTGGAGCGACGGCCATCACCGGGGTGACCATGACCGGGGTCGCGGTGGAGCTCGAGAGCGAGGCCGTACTCAAGATGACCACGAGCACCATCATGGGTTCACCGCGAGCCGGCCTACGTGTCCGTGCCGGGCACGTGGAGGTGCACGGGTCGTCGTTTCAGCAGAACGACGACGTGGGGATCTGGCTCAGTGGCGCCGCCACGGGATCCATCGAGCGGAGCGTCATTACAGCCAATGATCTCGAGGGGCTTCGGATCACCTCTGACGGGCATTCCTTCCCCGACGTCGTGATCGAGTTCAACGACATCTACGGGAATTGTCAGGAAGGGTACACGGGTGAGGTCTACGGTGGCGTCAAGTCGGTCACATCGTCGGGGACGAGCCTCGCCACCCTCGCCGTGACGCCAACGACGCCGATCATCACGGCCTCGTTCTCTTACGACGAAGGGTCGAACGCCGAGGCGACCGTCAAGGGGATCGTGCGTGGAAGCGACGGCGAGGCACTCGGCGTCTTTGACAGTGACACCGTGGTGGGAACGAGCCCCACGGATTACACCATGAACTTCGAGCCCCCGGAGAGCTCATTGACACTCGAGGTCGACGATCAGAACCCGACGAGTGATGCGAAGCTCACCATCAAGTACTTTGGCTTGCGCATCAAGCCGCTCCCAGGCGGGCTGCCGTACTACAAGGAAGTGTTCTCCCGTCGGCACGACCGGCAGCCCCTGAGACTGAGAAAGAACTGGTGGGGAACGAACACCAAGATCAACTTGGGGGTCAACCACAACTCATACTACCTCGATCAGTCGGGCTTCGCGCTCGGGCCGCTGAATGACGGCCCGATCCCGAAAGACACGGGGACGGTCCCGACCCAGGTCATCACGACCGACACGGTTTGGTCCGGACCACGGGTCATCGCGGGCACGGTGAGCGTCACAAGTGGGGCGACGCTGACGATCGCTGCGGGTAGTGTGCTCGAGTTCGCCCGCTTGTATGGTTTCGGCGTGAAAGAAGACGGCACCAAGTTGGTGGTCCAGCAGGGCGGGTCGATCCAGATGCAAGGTACGGCGGCGGCACCGATCCTCGCCCAGCCAGCACCATTCGGCGACGAGTCGACGCCCGGCTACACGCTCGTGGCGATGACGGAGGACGGGGAGCTGGTGGCCGAGCACGTCGAGTGTGACGACGCTGAGAGCGCATTCCTGTTCCATGCCGGCGACGCGACTCTATCGAACGTGATCGTACGAGACGCAGCCAACGCGATCACCGTGTCCAACGTCGACGCGCTGACGGTTTCGAAGTCCCTCATCACAGGCACGACCGGTGCGGGAGTCGTCGTCAGCGGCACGCCGAAGGAGATGGACCTCATCGATACGACCATTGCGGACGGGCTGGATTGGGGTTTGGTCGTGACGGCAGCCAAGAACGAGTCGTTCGACGTCCTGCAATCCTCGATCTCCGCCAACGCGCTGGGCGGCATCCTCGTCGAATCAGGCGGGGTCACGCTCACGAGCTCCGACGTGAAGTACAACGGCTACGGAATCGTCATCTCGAGGGCGGGGACCGCGACGCTGTCGTCGTCGAACATCCTCTTCAACGACCTCGAAGGCATTGCCGTCTTGAGCCGCGAGCCGGCCTCGACCATCCACATCAACGGCAACAACATCTATGCCAATGGGACGGTGGGCGGCACCGACGTCACGGAGGTGGGCTTCGCCGGGAGCTCCACCACCTCAGGCCTCGAACAAGTGATGACGACGTTCGTCGCGCCTGAGGGTGACGTGGTGGTTGGAGCGATGCTGACGTACACGTCGACGGCGCAGGTCTCGGGGAACTCGATCCGGGTGACGCCAATCGCCGCCTCGTCGGCCGTCTTCTTGACCACCGCTCCGTTCGACGACTGGTTCGTTCTGCGAGGTCTCAACGTGAATGGGATTCAGTTCCTCGCCGAAGATCCGTGGACGAACGCGGCCCTGGCATTCTCCGTCTCGCATGCGGCTCATCTCCAGCGAAGTAGCCCCAGCGAACGCGAGCTCGTGCTTCTGGCTCCGCCCGGGACGACGCTCAACGCCACCGGAAACTACTGGGGCGACATCGTCCCAGCGGTGGACTCACTGCTCGGAGGCACCATCGACACCAGCGGTGCGCTCGCGGGGCCCGTCACGCCGGCCGGGCCGCCGCCCTGAACTCCGGCCTCACGGCGCCAGCAGATGCTGCTGCCAGAAGAGCACGCTCGCGGCGCCGAAGTAGTCGGAGTTGGTCTTCTTCTGGAAGCCGTGGCCCTCGTCATTGAAGAGCAGGTACCAGACGGGGACGTCGTTCGCGCGCACGGCCTTCACGATCTGCTCGGCTTCGGTCCACGGGACCAGGCCGGGCAAGGTGCGGACGTGGAGCTTTGAGACGCCGTCGTCGTTCACCGTGAAGGCCAGGTGAGGCCCGGTCGGCGAGACGGCGAGCCGCGCGACGTCCCACGGGATGTCCTTCGAGATCGCGACAGGCGCGCCACCCTTCGGATCGTGGTACCAGGCGCTGGGACGACGAGGGCAAGGATCCGGCGATGGTGGTGCCCGAGTTCGCGGCGTATCAGGACATGCTCGCGGCGCTCTCGCGGGCGAGCTGACCGACCGGCGCCCCGCCCTTCGCCTGGACGGCCAGTCCAACCGGTGCTTTCGCTTTACAGAGCGACGGGCGCTGTTGATGATTGGGGATATTGAACGTGCGTAGGGCGTTGCCGCGGGCTCGGGGCGACGACTCGCCGGTTCGCCGTTGGCGTCGATTTGAAGGGGGTACTGGCTATGGTCGACGCTTCCCAGAGCGGGTGGAGCCGCCTCGTGATCGCGGCATGGCTTGTCGCGGCATGTTCGGCGACCCCGACGGCCCCCGACACGTCACAAGGGCCGCGCGCCCACGACGAAGGAGAGATTTTGCGTCTCGCCTTGGGCGCCTCCGCTCGTTACGGCGCATGCATCGATCGCGTGCTCGGCGCCGAATGGGTCGAAGCGTTCTTGCGAGCCGGCCCTCTCGAGGGCGACGAGTCTCGTGCCCTCTTCGAATGCATGACGGGCGCATCGCACTGCTCGCAGCTCCTCGGTCAATGCCTCTCCCGCGACACGGCGCGACCCTGCACGCCCTCGTTCGCCCCTCGTTGCGAGAACGACATCGCTGTGAACTGCCACGACGCCGGCGAGCTCGGCTACGTCGTCTCCGCGCGAGACTGCGGGCTCGTGGCCGAGGCCCCTCACTGCGTCGTCGGCATCGAAGCCGCACATTGCAGCCCGACGGCGGAGCCTTGCCGGACCGCGTCGTGTGACGGCGCGGCGCTGACGTGGTGCGACGACGGCGTCGCGGCGTCGCTCTCGTGCGACGACCTCGGGCTCTCGTGTGGTGAGTGGGGCGCGGCGCCGGAAGGGCCGTCCTGCGGACTGGCGTCCGCCTGCGCGCCCGTCTGCGAAGACGACGTCTTGACGTTCTGCGTCGCTGACGGCCCCGTCGACCGCAGCACGGTGAATTGTGCGGCACTCGGCTCGGGCTGGGGCTGCGACGTGGGGCCCGAAGGCGCCCCCGCCTGCGTCGCTCGGGCCGTCGATTGTGCCCACGGCGAGACTCGCTGTGACGGCGACGTCCTTGAGACCTGTGTGTACGGGGCGTGGGTAGGCACCGACTGTCGGTCCTTCGCGGACGGGCGTTGCGTCTCGGAGCCCGAGGGCGCTCGGTGCGAAGAGAGCGCGGCCTCTCGAAGGCAGCCTCGGTGTCGTGACGAGTGCGAGGTGATCGGCGCTTCGTGCGTGGACGCCTCGACGCGCGCGACGTGTGCGCAAGTCGGCTCGTGCCGAAGGCGGACTCTCGTGAGCTGCGTGGAGGGCCGCTGCTTCGAAGGTGAGTGCCTCCCGCCGTGTGTTCCTGAATGTGTCGACGATGGCGCGACGCGGTGCGTCGGAGACGCGGTCTCACGTTGCGAGCCCGATGAGACCGGGTGTCTCGCCTGGAGCGCGGCCGAGGCGTGTGGCGCGAGCTCCTGGTGTCTGGGGGGCACCTGTGCCACCTGCGACGACGAGTGTGCGGCGCCTGGGGTGCTCTCTTGCGCCGAGGGCGCGGTCATCGGCTGCCAGAACGTCGATGAGGAGCCTTGCCTCGACGTCGTCGTCGTCGAGACCTGCGCCGTCGGCCAGGTCTGTGACGCCGGGGCGTGTGTGCCGGATTGCGACGACACGTGCGAGACCGTCGGCGCGACCCAATGCAATGGCGGCTTCGTGTCGACCTGCGGCGACTCGAACGCCGACGGGTGCCTCGAATGGAGCCCATGGTCCACGTGCGGCGAAGGTAAGTCGTGCCAGGGGGACGCCTGTGCCTGCGACTCCGCGTGCCCAAACGGGTCCACGGTCGGCTGCGTCGGAGAGCAGCCCGTCACGTGCGAGCCGGTCACGGGTGGCTGTCCGGACTTCTTCGCGTCCGGAGACTGTGACTCGCCGCTCGTGTGCGACCAAGGCGTATGTGGCCCCGGCCCCGTGGTGGTGATCAGCGAGCTCGCACGGCTCGGGGACGTCACCGCCATCGAGCTCGGCGGTCCCCCCGGCCTGAACCTCTTGGGATGGACCTTGGACGTGTTCACGGGGCCGTCCGACGAGTTCTTTACGCTGACGGGGACCATCGGGCCCAGCGGATACTGGGTCATCACCGACGCCCCCCCGCCAACCGACTACGCTCAGCTCGCCGGGCAGCCTGTTGGGTTCGCGGAGCACGGCGTCATCATCCTCCGGCAGGGGGAGCGCGTGGTGGACTCGGTGGCCTTCGGAGCTGTGCCGGGCGGACCAAAGGGTCATTCCGGTGAAGGAGAGCCCGCCGGCCCCCTGATGCCGAACTATGTGCTGGCCCGAAACGCGCTCGGCCGGGACACCGAACACAATAGCCGTGATTTCCGGGCCTTTACCACCCACACACTCGGTCTCCCGAACCTGTGGCCGAACGTGGCCCCGACGGCCCACCTCGGCTGTCCCAGCCACGCCACCCTCGGAAAGCCAGCGACGTTCGACACCAGCGGCACGTACGACTTCGACGATACACCCGTCTCGACGCTCCTCGACTTCGGAGACGGTGTGCTCACGTACTCGGAGACGACGAGCCACGTCTACACCTCGGTCGGCAGCTACACCGTGAGCATCACCGTCGTCGACGCGCAGGGCCTCATCGACGTAGACAGCTGCATACTAACGGTACACGAGCCCGATCCGCCGACGATCACGTGGATTACGCCAGAGACGGATATCGTCGTGTCACCCGGCAAGTGGGTTCCGGTCGAAGTCGACGCCCAGGCCGCACCGGGGCGAGCCATCGCGTTCGTGACGTTCCTCGTCGACGGGGCACCGGTCTCGGGTGCCACGGTCTCTGCCCCGCCGTACAGGCGCTTGCTCAAGGTCCCGAGTACCTCGAACACCGTCGAGGTGCGGGCCCTGGCCCGGGACGAGGTCGGCGAGGAGACTCTCTCCGAGGCGCGCGTCATCACATCCTTGGACACGCCGCCTGTGGCTGCGCTCAGCGCAGAGGTCGTCGACCTCCTCACCGCGCGCTTCGACCCGACGGGCTCCAAGGACGCCGACGGCGACGTCACAATCCGATGGGACGTCGGCGGGGACGGCGTCTACGACACGGAGTGGGGCCCCCTCGACGCGCTCACATGGACGTTCCCCGAAGCCGGGACCGTCACGGTGAGGGTCGCCGTTCGAGACTCGTCGGGTCAGATCGTCACGGCGGAGGCGTCGGTCGCCTTGGTCTCGGAACGCACTGTGTCGTCGGTGGTGAGCGACGAGGTCTGGTTCGGTACGGTTCGGCTCGTTGGCGAGGTGGTCATCCCGGCCGGGGTCACCGTGAAGACGACCTCGAACGCGGTCGTGGTGTCCGACACGGCGTCACCGGCTCTCTTGACGGTAAGGGGCGTCCTCGAGAGCGACGGCGGCACCACCTTTGGAACTTCGCCTCCGGGGCCTCGTCTCGACCTCGAGATCGACGGCGGCGGGACGGTGGCGTTGACGGCGGCGACGTTCGTCGGAGCTGGGATTCGAGTCGCGGGCGGTGAGCTCTGGCTCACGGACTCGGGCATCGACGGCGGCGCCGGGATCCGGGTCGATGGCGGCTCGGCGTCGCTCGCCGGGGTCGACCTGACGGAGGCTGGCGTGGTGGTGTCTCCCGGTGCGTCGGTGTCGATGTCGGCGTCCAGCGTCTCAGGCGCCCCGGGGATCGGGCTCGACATCCGGGACGGCCACGTCGACGTGCGCACCTCCAGCATCCGGGCCAATGGCGACGTCGGCGTTTGGCTCAGCGGTGCGGCGACCGGCGTCATCGAGCGCTCCACGCTCGCCGACAACGCGCTCGAAGGGCTCCGAATCAGCGCCCGTGGGAATGCGCTCCCGAGTGTGACCGTCGAGCTCAACGACATCTCGGGGAATAGTCGGTCCGGTTACACCGAGGTCGTCGCTGCCGAGGGGGCTAGCCTCACGTCGTCCGGGGTGGGGAGCGTCTCCTCCTCGCTAGCCACGTCGGCGCCCGTGGTCCTCGCGTCCGTCTCGTACCAGGAGCCCATCGACACGCTGGGTCAGCTCCATGGCACGATCCGTCGAGATGACGGGACCGTCGAAGCGACCTTCGAGTCCGACACGATCCACGAAGGTGTCCTCACGCCGTACGTCGTTCGCTTTTCTCCTCCGTCAATGGGCCTGATCCTGGACGTGAACGACCAGAGCGCGGACGGCAACGCAGTCATCGACGTCGTCACCCTGGCGCTCGTTCGGAGCGGCCTCGAGCCGGGGACCTTCCCGTCGCGCGAAGCCGTGGTGGTCACAAGCGATGGCTCGCCTTACCCGCTGCGGCGCAACTGGTGGGGGCGAACGTCCGCGCTCGCGGACCTCGTCGCGGTGAACGCCGCCAGCGTCGACCTGAGTGGCTTCGCTCTCGGGCCTCTGAACGATGGCCCAGTCCCTGGAGAGCCGGGCACGGTACCGTCGACCCTGATCACCGGCGATGTGGTCTGGGAGGGAAAGCGGATCCTCGCGGGCAGAATCACCGTCGGCAGCGAGGCGCGGCTCACGCTGGCGGCTGGGTGCGAGCTCGAGCTCGCAGTCCTGGCGCCCGCATCCGCCTCCGGCGCGACGGCGTCGGTCGAGGTCGCCGCCGGCGGCACGCTTCGACTGCTCGGCACTGCGGACGCGCCCGTACGGACGACCCGGTCCGAACACGGCGAGAGCTCGGTCACGAGCACGCGTGGGTCGCACGCCGCGTTTCGGACGCTCCCGGGCTCCGTCCTCGAAGCGACCCACGTCGACAGCGAGGGCGCGCCGATCACCTTCGACCTCGTTGGCGGGATCGCGTCCCTCGATCACATCGTCGCGCGGAACACGAGTACGGGTGTACGCGTCGGCTCCGTCGCGTCACTGGACCTGTCCTGGTCCACGATCATCGGAGCACTGGACAGCGGGATCGCGATCGTCGGCGCGCCGACCGCGGCCGTCATCCGCCACACGACCGTGGCGGACGGCCTCGGGTGGGGAGTCCACGCCGAGATCGCCGGCCCGCTCCCGGTCGACCTCGAACACGTCGCATTCACACGCAACGTAGCGGGAGGCCTCTTCGTTCGCGCAGGCCTCGTCACCGTCGACAGCGCCGAGGTGATCGAAAACGGCTACGGCGTTCTCGTCGCCGCGACCGGCGCCGTCGCGATGGCGGGTTCCCGCGTGACTGCCAACGGCCTCGAAGGGATCGCCGTCTTGACTCGGCACGTCCCTCCATCGATGTCGTTCACGGGGAATGACATCGTCGGCAACGGGACCGCGGGCGGCACCACTTCGCTCGAGTGGAGCTTCGTCGGCAGCTCGACCTCGACCGGGCTCGAGACGGTCTCGACGACGATCGTAGCGCCACCGAACCAGACCATCCTCGGAGTCCAAGTCGTCGCCCTGGACCTGCCGGACGCCGGGCCGACGACGGCGACCTCGGAGCCGACTGCGCTCGAGGTCACCGAGTGGGCCACGCCGTCGGCCGAGCCGACGTCGTTCGCGGACCTTTTGGCGCCGCTTGACGAGTGGATCGTCTTCCCGAGTGGCACGTCGACCGAGGTCCAGGTCACGGTCAAGGACCGCTCGACCCAGGGGCTCGTGTCTCTCGCCGTACCGGTGATCGCGCTCGCGCAGCGGAGCCTCCCGATCGGGCGAGACCTCGTCTGCCTGACCCCCGTCGGCACCCTGCTCGACGCGTCGGGCAACTACTGGGGCGGGGAGGCCCCTGCCGTCGAGTCACTGCTCGGAGGCGCCATCGACACGAGCGGCGCACTCGAGGGGCCTGTCACGCCGCCGTGACCGTCCCAGTCACGGCGCCAGCAGATGCTGCTGCCAGAAGAGGACGCTGGCCGCACCGAAGTAGTCGGCGTTCGTCTTCTTCTGGAAGCCGTGGCCCTCGTCCTTGAAGAGCAGGTACCAGACGGGGACGTCGTTGTTGCGGACGGCCTTCACGATCTGCTCGGCTTCGGTCCACGGGACGCGGGGGTCGTTCAGACCCTGGGCGACGAAGAGCGGGCGCTTGATCTTGGCAGCGTTCGTCAGCGGCGCGATGCGGTCGTGGAACGCGGCGATCTCGTCGATGCGCTCGTCGCCGTACTCGGCGCGGCGGAGGTCCCGCCGATACGACTCGGTGTTCTCGAGGAAGGTGCGGAAGTGGGAGATGCCGACGATGTCGACGCCTGCGCGCAGTCTGTCGCTGTAGTGGGTGAGGGTCGCGAGGACCATGTAGCCGCCGTAGCTGCCGCCGATGACCCCGACGCGGCTGGCATCGAGAGTGGGCTGGGTCTTCACCCAATCGAGGAGCGCGCCGATGTCCTTCACGGAGTCTTCACGCTGAAGGCCGTTGTCGAGGAGGAGGTAACGCTTGCCGTAGCCGGATGAGCCACGGACGTTCGGGATGAGCACCGCGATCTTCAGCTCGCGCAACATGAACTGCACCATCGGGCTGAAGAGGGGCTGCGCCTGGGCCTCCGGGCCGCCGTGGATTTGGACCACGACCGGGAAAGGGCCCGGGCCTTCGGGCCGGTAGTAGAAGGCGGGGATGGTGCGCGCCTTCCCGGTGTCCGGATCATTGTCGAAGGTCGGGTAGCGGACGAGCTCCGGGCTACGGAAGCCCGCGGTGTCGAGGCCGCCGACTTCGCTCTGGGTCCAGCGCGTCACGGCACCGCCTTTCAGCGAGACGACGTAGAGATCGCTCGGGGAGGTGGCGCCATTGATGGCGACGGCGATGCGCTCCCCGTCGGCGCTGAACGAGAGCGGGCCCATGACGCCGACCGGCATCGCGCCGAGCTTCACCGGTTTCAGGCCGGGCAAGGTGCGGACGTGGAGCTTCGAGACGCCGTCGTCGTTCACCGTG
>JADMJS010000138.1 GCA_018780435.1 Myxococcales bacterium | reverse complement strand
TTCACGCTCCTCGGCGCCGAGACCCTGAACGCGCGAGACACGGCGCTCGATTTCCAGGTCGGCTACCCGGAGTTCTTGCGCTTCGGCTACCACCTCCCGGTCCTGAGCAGCCTCGAGATCGTGCCGCGCGCCCACTTCTTTGCGGCACCGGGCTGGCACATGGCCGGCGACACGTTGACGGCCGGGAACTTCGGCATGCGCCTCGGCGCCGACATCAAGTGGAACTTCTGGAACTCGGGGAAGTGGCACCTCGCCGCCATCTGGAAGTTCGGCGTGCCGCTCAACTTCACGCCCGACTTCCAAGCCGGCATCCAGATATCGCTGCCCGGCGGCGTGCTGGTCGACTACGAGCTCAACGGCCAGATGCGCCTCATCGGCGGCCTGCACTTCCAGAGCAACATCATGTTCTACGAGACCAAGAACGACCGCGGCGAGGACGAGACCGAAGCCGTCTTCAACCTCCCGATGGTCTTCGAGCTCGGCGTCGAGTTCGAGATCACCTCGCACTTCCGCATGGGCGTCACCTTCGAGGGCGGCCCGTCCTTCTTCTTCAACGACGGCGCCTCCACGGGCGGCTACGTCGGCGGCATGCTCTCGCTGCAAGTGCTTCTGTAGTCCGGCTCGGCTCACCGTTCGTCGCACCGAAACGCCCCCACGTGGTGGCGTAGCCGCGGTGGCCAGAGCCACACCTCCACAACATCGAAGGATACCGACGCGAATGGGTGTACGGCGGCCGGTTGGCCCCGACGCTGGCGCCCCGCTTCGGCCAGCGTCGCCCGAGCCCCGCGTTCGAGCCGAGCCCGCTTGGCCGGCCCCACGGCGATCCCCGGCGCCCACGCGTCCCGCCGCGCCCGGCACTTGACCTCGACGACGTGAAGCACGTCCCTCCGGCGCGCCAGGATGTCGAGCTCGACGCCGCCGTGCCGCGTGTTTCGCGCCAGGATCCGGTAGCCGCGCACGAGGAGCCAGAGCGCCGCGAGGAGCTCACCCACCCGCCCGACGACGTGGTGACCGAGAAAGCGGGACTGCCGGGCGCGACTCGAAGTGGAGGGAGTGGGCATGCCGGCCCGCTGAGCACGCCGCGTGCCATCCTGCGGTGCGCATCACGACGCGATCCTGGAGGCCCACTGTCTCACCTTGTGTTTCAAAATCGGACAGGGTGTCCGATCTTGGGACACTCCGTCGGACACTCCGGCGCTTCTACGCAGGCGCGGGTGCGTCGATCTTGTCGAGAAACGAGCGCGCCAACGTCCGGATATCGGCGGCGCAGGTTCGTACGTAGTCCATGCGTGAACCGATGGCGCCGTCGGCGGGTCGAAGGTGGAACATCGGCCGCTGTGCGTCGAGAGCCAGCGGCATGAGGGTATGGTAGTGGCGCATCACGCCGAGGCAGGACGGGTCGGCTCCGCCGTCGGTCGAGGCCGCTGCCTGTCCGAACCATGTTGACGCGTAGGCCTCCGCGATTGATGAACCCCGGTAGTCGATGCCTCCCATCTGCTGAGAGCGACGCATTCTCGTTTGCATCGCGACGTAGCCGAGTGGGAGGAGTCTCCCGGGTGGTAGCGGTATCAGAGCGGCGTTCCGAGCGACACGCTCTTGCCATCCCTTCCGCCACGAATGGAGGACCGTTCCCAGGTTCTTGAGCCCTTGGATGGAGGTCACGTCGGGTGAGAGCGGTGTGACGATGAAGTCCGCTGCAAGGACGGCGGCCCTGTTGATGGGGCTGAGGGTGGGGCCGGTGTCGATGAGCACGAGCTCGGGCTCCTCCTCGGCTCGACGGGCAGAGAGCGCGAGACGGTGAAATGCAGACAACCGGCGAAAGGCACTGTCACCACCGCCGAGAGCGCCTGACCAGGCGTCGGCGAGCGGATCATCGAAGGTCGACAGGCCGAGGTGGCCCGGGAGGAGCTGGACGCCGGAGGAGACCTCAATCAACTGCGGTGTCCGCACGTCGCCCGATTCGAACATCAGGGGATGGAGGCAGCCGAACGACGTCCCGGCGCCGGCATGGGCTTCCTGCCAGACCGCTAGAAGGGAGTCCTCCGAGAGGCACATCTCAGTCAGCTTGCATTGTGGATCGAGGTCGACCAGCAGCACACGCCGCCCGAGGTCAGCGAACATGTGCGCGAGGTGATAGACGAGCGTCGTCTTGCCGACCCCCACCTTGTTGCTGAAGAACGCGAGGGTCGTGGTCATGCGGGCGCTCTGACGATGCACAGGACGTGAGACGGACTGAACTTGAACTCGGGCGGAGGGTTGCCGTTGTCGGCACATCGCTTTCGGGCGATCGGGATTCCCATCCCGAAACTCTGAACGAATCCGAGCACCTTGAGCGCTGCCGCCAAGGTCGGGTTTCGATAGTCGGTGGCTCCCCGTTCTCCGAAGTTGGCTTCGTTCACTCGACCGTAGAGCCCGCCTGGACTCTCGATCTCGACACGGTCCGAGTACCAGTAGACGCGGACGGGTGCCCACACCTCGTAGCTGCGGTGCATGAGCGCGTTGCCTGCGATCTGCTGGAGAGCCGGCAGCGGATAGTCGTCGCGCTCGATGTGCGAGACGGCGTTCGGGTCGAGCTCTCTTCGCACGTTGATACGCATGAGCTCGTGGAGTGCCCGCAGCACGTCGGGCACCGTTCCATTCAGCTCCTTGTGGTCGATGACCGCGTCCGTCTCCGTCGTTCCGTCGTATCGCACGAACTGGACGTAAGCCCCGGGCAAGAAGCGCCTCGGCTCTCTCCCGTAGGTGAGGATCAGGGTTGCACTCGGGAGCCCGTCATCGCCCGTCAGGTGAAGCGACGCCAACTGATGTCCCAGCGGCCGGTCATTCTCGATGAGGGTGTCCTCATCGACCGCGAGTGGGAGGTATTCCTGTCGCCAGCGATCCAGGTTCACGTCATCCAGCGTCGTACCGCGAACGGTGCGGGCATCGAAAGGGCGATCCCCAGCACGCCGCCGCTCGTTCAATATCCGCTCCTCGTCGCGGGTGGCGGTGCCGCGCCGAGGGCCTACGCGGATACAGACGCGACCGCGAAGGCGAACGGGCGGATCGAGGCTCGGCTCGACCTCGACGACCACGACGTGTTGCCCGTCCAACGTCGCCCGGTACACGGTCATCATCGGTGGTGGCAGGATGTTGCCGGCGCTCCGTATGTCGGAGAGCTGCCGAAGCAGCTCATCGGTGACCTGCAGCCCAGTCGGCGCGCCGCTGAGGTCGTCCGCACCGATGATGACCACCCCGGGCTTGCCCTCGCCCGCCAGATCGTTCGAGAAGGCGCAGATCGCCTCCTCGACGTCCGACTTGACGGCCTTAAAGCTCGCCTTGCGCTCGACACGATGGCTCTCGAGGTCGTGGGCTAGTGCGTCGAGTTGTTCTGGGCTCAGCATGGGCGCTCCTCGCGAGGCTTCGCGCGGACTCAGGATAGCCCATTCCGTGCCGTGCGGACTATCGCGATGGTCACGGGAGGCCGAGGCGAACGTCGAAGGCTCGAAGCTCGATACGAACAACTGCGCCAACTCAGCCGGCCTCATCATCGAGACGTCGATGCACCGCGAAGGCCCGTGGACGTTGGCGATCGGCCCGGTCTGCAGGGACAACATGACGACGGCAGTGAAGCTGAACATCGAGGGGCGCTACGCCGTCGCACTCCTGGGCCGTGCGTTGGCGAACCGTGGCGGCTGTGGGACCATGGCGTGGGTGCTTCCGGATGGCGGCGCGGTGGGCGTAGGCAGTGTAGATTCAGGCGGGGATTGCTATGGCTAGAGTACGCACGAGTCTCGTGGGGCTTGTCATGGTCGTGGCAGGATGCGGTGGCGGCAAGGAGTTGGTCTATGACAATGACGGAATCTCGGAACCAAACTGCGAGGTTGTCCCAAACTACGAAAGCACAAATTGCTGTGCTTCAGACGAAGGCCGGCCCGGTTGCGAGATTGCCGCAGTAGAGGAATGTGTCTGCAAGAAGCGCCCCGAATGTTGCGATGTTGGATGGGATGATGAGTGTATCTCGTTCCTAAACGAAAACTGCAGTCTGGATGGAGAATACAGCATGTGTGGTTTTCCGTTCAAGGTATGCAAGAACTTTGGATGGCTTGGATTGCACGGTGCGCCTTGTGCATGCGACCTCTCCTGTGGGCATAATTCAGATTGCGGATCGCGGTAGTCGAGCCAGGGAATGGTGCTGGCGGCGATTCCGCCCAATGGCTATAGCGCCCTGGTTTCTCCGCCTGGAACAAACAAGCCTGAGTTCCTGGACTGGGAGGTGTTTCTCCCGCGCCATGGCGGCTTCACCGACATTGGGGCGATCAACGATTTGGTGGTCCCGGGCGCCGCTGACGGTTAACCGGCCCAGTCCGCTCCTGGGCGCAGCGGTCAAACGCGGGTCGACACGGCCCACGACACCGGCGCCGACAGCTCCGGCGCGCCACACGAGTTCATGACCGACTTTGGGCCCCAGTGGCGCTCGACCGTGACGGTGTGCGACGCACCCGCAGCCTGGAGCGTCACCGTCCAACAACCGTCGCCGTCGGCGGGCCCCATCCCGACTACGGAGACTTCGTTCGGCGCGACGAGAGCGTGCGTCTGACGAAGTTGGAGGTCCGCGGCCTGAGCTGGGGCGGGCAGGGTACTGCGTCCGCGTAGCGTCGCGAGGTCGTAGAGACGTCCGGCTTCGATGGCGTCGGCGAAGGTGGGCGCGTCGGCGGGGCTCAAGCGGCCGTACTGGTAGCCGTCGGGGAGCGAGACGGCCGTGGCAGCGAAGCGGTGGCCGCCGAGGTGGGTGGATTGCCAGAGGTCGGGGGTGGTGGCGCCGCCGGTCGGCCAGCGGGCCGCCAGCTCGCGGTAGAAGGCGAGGCCGTGTTCGGCGCAGCAGCGGTCGCGTTTGCCGTGGGTGCAGACCAGGACGAGTGGGCGGGGGTCGAGCTCGACGCTGGACGGCGCCTTGCCTTGGAGCCACGCCGCGATGTCGAGGTCGAGCGCGGCTCGGAGGCCTGAGAGCGTGAGCCGCTCGGTTGGGGCGCCCGCTCGCGCCACTAGGATACGAACGCCCTCAGAGCTGGCCGTCCCGGCGCTTTGTTCCTGGCGCACGAGCTGCGGGCGCACCTGCGCGTTCCGAGGGGCGGCGGCGTTGGCCTTCGAGACGGCGGCGAGGAGGTGGGCGCGGACGTCGTCGTCCATTGGGGCGTCGTCGAGGCCCTTCTTGCCCCAGCCGCCGTCCTGTTCGATGAGCAGCCAAGTCGCGACGTTCTCGACGGCGGTCGCGGCGAGGGGCTCGTTTGCCGCGAGCGAGGACAGGGTGCAGGTGTCGCTCATGGGGTGGGCTCGGCGCTGGGTTTTGGGCGGGGCGGGCTGGGGGACTGCGGCTTCGGGGCTTTCGCCGGCACCTTGGCCTTCTCCGGCACGCTCGCGAACGAGCAGATGGGGCAGCCGGCGGGCTCGTGACCCCGCGCGGGGCAGTACTCGCGGCCGAAGAAGATGATCT
>JADMJS010000655.1 GCA_018780435.1 Myxococcales bacterium | reverse complement strand
GGCGGAAGACCTTGTTTCCCTTGGGATCTTGGACCTCGAAGATCGCCTCTTCGCCCGCGACGGGCGAGTTTTGCGGGCGCTTCACCGCGAGCGCGCGGACGTGGATGGTCTGGCCCGGCTGGTAGAGCGGCTTGTCGGTGGTGAGCAGGATGCGGCGTTCGCGGCGGACCTCGACGTCGGTGCTGGCGTCGGCGCCGCCGGTCGCGGTGCGCGCCGAGACCACCAGCGCGCCGCTCTTGGCGTCGTCCGGGACCATCAGCGTACCGTCGACGGTGCCGTTCTGGTCGGTCTCGCCTTCGAGGAGCGTGCGGCCGTCGAGGGAGACCTTCACCTTCGCGCCGGGGACGACGGCGTCACCGGAGCGGGCGACGAGGCGCACCGCGGCGGGCCCACCGGCGAGCACCTGTTTCGGCGCGAGCACTTCGAGCCCGATGACCTGGCGCAGCCGCTGGAGGCCGATGACCTCGGCGTTGCCGCCTTGTGGGGTCACGCGGAGCCGGTGCAGCGGGAAGTCGCTGGTCGCGACCTGAAAGCCGAGCGGGACGGTGATGGGTTCGGCGCCGAGCTGGCCCTCAATGCGCTTGTCCTTCGCTACGGCGTCGGTCGGGTCGAGCAGCTCGACCAGAAGGCTGAAGGTCCCCTGGCCGGACGGCGGCGCGACTTTGAGCGCGAGCGCGAGCGCCGTGGTCGTCACCGTGTCGTCGAAGAGCTGGAGCTTGTAGCCTGCGGCGGTGGTGACGACGGGCGCAGGGCCCCACTCGGCGGCGGGCGGCGCTGGCGGGGCTACCGGGGGCGGCGGAGCGGGCGGGGCTTCCGGGGGCGGCGTCGCGGGCGGTGGGGTCGGGGCGGCTGGGGGCGCCACCGAAGGCGATGTTGTGTGCGGCGCGTCCTTCTTCCCACACGCGAGGAGCGAGGTGCTGATGGCGACGAGCGCGAGGAGGCGGCGGACGGCTGAATTTCGCATGGTCTCTCCGTGGCATGGCCCTCCGCCGACGTCAATATCCGAGCAGGAGCGCGAACTCTCTCGGCCAATGACGCCGTCTGGCGAACGAGGTTGGCGGGTCAACGCGCGCTGAGCGCGGGACGTTCAACCGGCCAGCAATGCACTTTCGTGACTCGGATGCTTGCATCCCCAAATGATGTGCTACTCTGACGTCGTGCGCGTGTTCACCTCGCCATCCAAGCACCTCCTGACGGCGTTCGCCCTCGCGATGGCCTTTGGGGGTTGTCGGGCCACGACGCCCGACGTGCGCGAGTCGCCCGGCGGCGGGCCGACCGGCGAGACCGCGGAGGGCGTCGAGCTCGTCGACCAGTCGAAGCTCACGCGCGAGCTCCAAGAGACGGCCGAGAAGCTGGCTGAGAACGAGACGCAGCTCGACGACCAGAAGCGACGGCTACAGCGACTCTGCGCCGACTATCCCGATCACGAGGTCTGCCAGCCCCAAACCGCCGCCGCCTACGCCAAGAAGGCCTTCTGCAGCGAAGCGGAGTTCACGAAACACGTCGGCGAGATCGTGGACGCCTGCCACCAGGGGCAATGCAAGCAGGTCGACCAGGCGACGCTCCTGAGTCGCACCCAGTACATGACGCTCGTCCAGAGCCTGCCGCACTCCCTGGTGATGTTCCCCAATGCCGGGAGCAAGCTCGACACCGCCGACCAGAAGCAGCTCCAGCGCTTCATCGAGCTCATTCAGGCCGAAGACGGCTTCGTCATTATCGTCGGCCGCGCCAGCCGCGACGGCGTCTGGAAGCAGAACCTGCGGCTTGCGCTCGACCGCGCCGAGAACACGCGTGAGTTCCTCGTGGGCAAGCTCGGCCTCTCCGAGAAGCAGGTCGGCTACATCACCTACGGCCACGACAAGATGTACCTGACGGCGCTCGACGTGCAGCGCCTCACGACGCGTAAGGTCTCGCCGACGCAGGGAAATCGCAGCGCCCTCGTCTTTGCGTACCCGTGCCGCTCGTCCAAGACGCCCGCCGCGAGCACCAGTGCCCCTCAGTAGACGCGCGTTCGGCGGGTCGCTCCTCGGGTCGGCCACGCTGCTGAGCACGGCGACCGCCCGAGCGGACGAACCGGAGACGTCGGCGCTCGACGAAGCCCGTCGCAAGGCGGACGCGCTCGAAGCCCGCGTCGCGGCGCTCGAAGCCGACGCCCGCGACCGCGAGTCACTGCTGGCGATGGCGGTCGGCGCGGCGCCCTTCAAGCCCAAGACACTGACGCCCGGCACCGCCGGCGAACGCCTCCCGCTCCCCTCAGCCACTCGAGTCAGCGCCCCGGGCGACCGCGGCCGCAAGGCCAAGCTGGCCGACGCCGTCTCCGGGCGTTCGGCCGCCGTCCTCGTCTTCTGGGCGACCTGGTGCAAACCCTGCACCTCGGACGCCGAGCTGAAGCACGTCAAAGACCTCGCCGGGCGACTCGACGCCCGAAACGTCGCGCTGCTGAACCTCTCGACCGACGCCCTCCCCACCGTGCTCGCTGACCCCCGCGCCCCGACGTGGGTCTACCCCTACTGGCAGCTCGAAGACGGCCACATCGAGCTCCTGCCGCGCTCCTTCATCGAGCGCCGCGGCATGGGGCTACCGCTTATCCTCGTCCTCGCCCCCGACGGCGCCATCCAATGGGTGCGCGATGGGGCGCTCGATGAGCGGGTGATGGCGGAGCTCGTGATCGCGGCAACCGCGCCGAGGGCATGAAGGGCGAGCTTGGAGCGGGGCCGCGCGTGCCCGCTTCGCTTTCAGGCGCTTGACTGGCATGCTGAGTACCATGGGGGCTATGACCAACACCGGCAGGCGACCGAAGGATGAGTGGCTATTGCAGCTGAATTGGCACGGTCGAGTCGCGGACGAAGCCGCGACATGGCCCCTCATTCATCGAACACACCGCCCGACGGATCGCACGCTGGAGAGCATTCTGGGTTCGAACCGAATCGAGCTTCGACCGGTTGGCACGAGTCTCGAGGCTTCTAGGGGCTACGCTGAAGCGGCGTATGCGTTCCTGGGCGTCGCGAGCTACCCCAAAGGGCTAGTCGCGCTTTGTCTCGACCCTGCCGTCACTTCAACACTTCCCTGCACGTTTACGCCATTCGACACCGGGGGTGTGGAGGCTGGTCATCTCAAGTCCTCGCACAGCGCGGATGAGCTGTTCGACCGGTGGCTCGGCGAAGGCCAGGGCATGCTTGAAGTAGCACCTAGTTGGGTGGCCAGCCTCTACGACTCCGCATCCGATTACCTGCGCTCGGTCGGCGGCTTGCCCCGGCCGAACCGCTCGCCGGCGACGGGTATCGACACCGAAGGACGTGACGCTCGGGCTTGGGCTATCGAAGTGCAGCTTCATGAGTCACTCGACCTGGACCGATTCTTGAACTTTGTCGTCACGACGCCAGACCTTGCGCGTTCGCTTCCCGAGACCTGGGATGTTCACCTCGCCGAGGACGCATCCGAAGACGCTCTGGGCGCTGCTGTAGCGCGTCACCTGACCAGGGAGCATGACGAATGAACGCCCTTTCCGACGTCACCGTCGTTGCGGCAAAGGGTCGACCCAGCCCTCAGACCCCCTTTGCTGTCCGCCCACTCATTGGACGCTCTTCGGACGGCAAGTTGTTCGAGCTCACGCGCTGGCAGGAAGGGCGCGTTGACGGCGCACCCTACTCCCAGGCCGACCTGGATATCGGCGTAGACGCGGGGGACTTCCTGTCCCTTGCGGAACGGTCCGTATGCGCTCATCTCGAAGCGTGGCTCTTCGGCGATCCTGTACTTGCCGAAGACGCGCTGAGGCATCTGAGGCAGTCTGGGTGCTTTCACGACGTCATCGAGGCGGAAGGTGGAGCTATCGTCCTGGTTGACGCAAAGCAGGCCGCTCCGGTCCGCGATACTTTGCACCAGAACTACATCACGAAGTCCTTGAACGCTCTGACTACTCGAGACGATCAACTGGCGCTCCAGATGGCGGATGTGGCCTGGCTGCTCGCTCGCACTCGAACTGCGGTCGACTTTGGCGTGCTCATCGCTGCACATCGGCAGGTCGGCAATGACGCCCGCGCCGAGTTCTTCGTCCGGATGGCTCGCTCGACTCATGGGCCAGTCTTTGCCAGTGAATCGGTGAAGTTTGCGGAGGGCCGGTCGAAACCCAAAGAGCCAGCAGGAAACCCGGTGCGGCGTCGCTACTTGGCAGTGCTGCGCGAACAGCAGGAGTCACTGTCGTGCGCGGCGTAGACGATCTCCAACTCGATGAACTCGGGGTTCGCAATCTGCCCCGCGTATTCGAGCCCCGCGGATTGACCCTGCCTCTTCGCTCTCCACACGGAAACCCGACGACGTCGGTGCTGGTCCGCGGACAGGCTGGCGTAGGCAAAACGACGCTAGCCCTCTCTGTGGGCAGGGCCATTGCGTCTGGGGTGAGTGGGTCGCTGTACTACCTCAGTACCGAGATCTCGCCTCCGGACCTCCGATTCAAGCTAAAGCAGCTCGGCGTGCCAACGTCGGAATGCCGTGCATTTACCTCAGCCGGCGGCGGTTCTGAGACCATCCTCTATGAGCACCTACTGAACGCGAACCCCGACGCAGCGGAATCAATACACGGCCGTGGCGCGCTCGCGTTCGAGCACATCGCATCGCTCATAGACGACGAACGGTTCTCCCGCGTGAAGGTGGTGGTCGTAGACGCGTTCGGCCTTTCGGGTGACGCTGCTAGCACGACTGAGTTGACTTCACTTCGCGCGAGTCTGCACCAGCTCATCGTAGGCTTCGAAGAGAAGGGCATCTCGGTGGTTCTGGTTGAGGAGGCGCCTGCGCCGTCATCGGACTGGGTCTCCTTCGTCGTCGATGTGATGTTCGAGCTTCGCTGGGAGAGGGACGAAGACACGGGAGCATTGCTTCGCAAGTTGCTGGTGCCCAAGTCGCGGTTCAGTCGAGCCAGTCCGGGGCCTCACGACTATGGATTGGTCGGAAATCGCCCGGCTGTGTGGCCAGACTGGTCGCTTCTAAAGGCGGTAGAGACAAGAAACCCAGAACGCTTCCTTCTGTGCGATGAAAAGCAGTGCAAAGTAGGAGGGCTCATTTCATCTCCCGTCGACGGTGACAACCGCCCCGCGTTTGCTGCAAAAAATGCGCAATGGCTAAAAGGTGTTAATGTTAGATTGGGTCAGTTGGCGAGAATCGAAGGTCCAGCGGGGACTGCAGAAGTCTGGTTACATGAGGGCCCGGCTGCCGTCTTGTGGGCCATCGAGCATGCTAGTGGCGGCCCAGTTGACTTCATCTCTGTAACTGGCTTGGCCGCTGTGCACGGACGGCGACGATGGACGCCGAGCTTCCTCGACATGTTGTCGGCCAAGAGTGAGGATTGCGCTGTGATTCTCGAAGGCTCTAAAGCCTTACTCGACTCGCTCAATGTCGAGTTCGACTGGACTCCACGCATCCGAATTGGCATTGCTTGGTCGCCACTCCCGCCGATCACGGGAGCTGGCGCAACGCATCATCTTCGGGAACACCTTGCAACGGCGTTCCCGCAAGCATCCGAAGAGCAGCTACGGTGGTCAAAGGGGCTGTCGTCGGAACGCTGGGCGCTCCTCCAAGCGTATCTATTCGGCGATCCTAGAGCGCTACGGTGGTTGGAGTCGGCCGCTGAGGCGGGGATTAGGAAGGACCCGCTGTTTCCCGCGGCACTCGCACGAATCGGCCGCCTCGACGAGGCGCTCGCCATCATCGCCGAAACGGCGGTGGGCGCTGAAGTCCACTTCCGGTCCGTGGAGCTTCACCTCGCCACGATGAGTAAGACTGGTCTCGACTGCGCAAGAGCAGCGATCAAGGGACTGAAGGGGGCTGGCGACATCGACCTCAAGCGGTTGAAGAACCTCGAAACCGCCGCAGACGAGATCGCTCGTCACCTGGGCGCCTAGAGGCTCGAACGTGCACACCACGTAAGTCCCCGCCGATATCAGCGAAATCCGCGCCCTCCCGGTCGCTCTCCGGCCGCGATACACCCGTCGCGCATGACGACGGACGCCGAACGAATTCGAATCACCCGCCGGGATTGGCTGCACACCGGTACTGCCGTCCTGGTGTCGAGCTGCATGACCACTCGCGGGGGCGATGAGCCCCAGCGCGAACCCAACCGGAGACCCCACATGGTTTATGACGCTGTCATCGTCGGAGGGGGGCCTGCCGGGCTCGCCGCCGCCCTCACGCTCGGGCGGGCACGCAAACGGGTGCTCGTCTGTGACTCAGGGCCGCGCCGGAATGCCGCCGCCGAACGTATCCACAACTTCGTGACTCGGGACGGGACGCCGCCCGATGAGTTTCGGCGCCTGGGTCGCGAGCAGCTCTTGGCCTACCCGAATGTTGAGGTGCGGGACCTTCGGGTGGACGCCATCACCGGCGAGAAGGGCGCGTTTCGCGTCGTTCTGGGCGCTGAGGCCGTGGAGGCCAAGCGCGTCATTCTGTGTACGGGGATGGTCGACGAGCTGCTGCCCATCGACGGCTTCCGCGAGCTCTGGGGCCACTCCATCTTCCAGTGTCCGTACTGCCACGGCTGGGAGGTGCAAGACCGCGCCTGGGGCGTCCTCGCGTCGGCCGAACACGCCGGGATGCTCATGCCCTTCGCGCTTCAGCTCCGGGGATGGACGCGCGACGTCGCGGTCTTCACGGGCGGTCTCTTCGAGTTCTCGGCCGACGTCCAAGCGGGCCTCCTCACGGGTGGCGTGCGGGTCGAGACGGCGCCGATCTCGCGGCTCGTCGGACGAGACGGGCGGCTCGCCTCCGTCGAGTTCTCGGACGGGCGGCAGGTGCCGCGGGACGTGCTCTTCGCTCACCCACCGCAGCGCCAAGTCGCGCTCATCCAAGCCCTCGGGATCGCGCTCGATGAGCAGGGGTTCGTGCGCACCGACCCGATGACGCGCGAGACGTCCGTCCCCGGGATCTACGCGGCGGGAGACCTCACCTCGCGTATGCAAGCCGCGATCGTCGGCGCCGCCGGCGGGATGCAGGCGGCGGCCATGCTCAACCTCGAGCTCACGATGTCCATGGCGTCGAGCGGCGCGCTCTGAGGCAAGGAGCCGTCCGATGTCCGAGTTCTGGGAGAAGGCGTTCCAAGAGAAGCGGCTCATGTGGGGCAAGGAGCCGACCCGGTCGGCCCTGTGGGCGGCCGAACGTTTCGCGGCCGCGGGCGTACGCGACGTCCTGATTCCGGGGTTCGCCTCCTACCAGGGTACCACTTGCTTCTTCGGTGCCTCGGTAGGTATCGAGGGGATGGGCTGCGGCTCTACGGGCGGCTTGGCGGCCGTACCCGGTCGCTTTCGGACATTCGGCCGATTCGCCGTGGTCGGCGGATCGGTCGGCGCGTCAACGTCCAGCGGGCGCGATGTCACCGCGAGCTCTGGGCCAAGGCGAGCCGCACCCCGTGACTCCTCGTCCGGGCCCCGGCGTGGTTCCGAAGGAGTGACCTCCGGTGCGGCGACGAGCGGTCCCGTCGAGGTGGGCAGGGGCTGTGTGGGTGGGGGCTCTGTCGGCGATGGCTTCTCGCGCGGCGCCGCCGCCGACGCGGCGGGCAGTAGTTCGGTGCCACTGCCCGAACGAGCGTCGTCGGGCCACAGGAGCCGAGCCCCGAGCGCGACGGCGATGGTTGCGGCAGCAAGGGAGACCCAGACCCACGGCGAGCGCTTCGGGCGAGTGGTGACAGTCGTGAGTGATGGCGCGGTGAGCGACGGGGGTGAGGGATCGGCGGCCGCGACGTCGTCGGCGGTCTTGTCGGTCGTCGCGCGTCCGGCCAACAAGGCCCGCACCTCGTCGGTGGGTCTGCCGTCGAGCGCTGCCTGCACGGCGTGTAGTGCTGACCGGGCGGTCGGCGGCCGGTCGGCGGGTCGCTTCTGCAGGAACGCGTCGTGGATGCACCGGACACTCGGCGAGAACGGGTCGCCGCTGGGCGCCCGCTCCGGGAGCTGCGGGGGCGCGCTTGAGACCTGGGCGACCAAGGTGGTGACGGCGTCGGTCGAGTCGGCGTAGGGCCGTGATGCAGTGAGGAGCTCGTGGAGCGTGCAGCCGACCGAGTAGAGGTCTGAGCGGGAGGTGACTTCGCCGCCGCGCACCTGTTCCGGCGACATGTAAGCGGGGGTCCCCACGATACGGCCGCTGAGGGTCAGAGGGCCGCTCCCGTCTTGCGAGTCGGCCGCCGATCTCGCTACGCCGAAGTCCATGACCTTGACGAAGTCGGACTGGTCTCCCGTGTCGACGACGAACAGGTTCTCGGGCTTGATGTCGCGGTGAACGATCGAGTTCGCTTCGGCTTCGACGAGCGCCCGTAGCACGTGTTGAAGTATGGACAGCGCGCGTCTCTCGGGCAGCGCACCCTCCGAGCGCAAGAGCGACTGTACCGTTTGGCCGCGAAGGAACTCCATGACCAGGAACGGTGCGGCCGTGCGGGGGTCCACACCGAAGTCATACACGCGGACGACGTGCGGGCTGTGCAAGCGAGTGGCGGCGCGAGCCTCGCGGTGGAAGCGGCGCACCGAGAGCTCCGAGTCCTCACGATCCGGAGGCAGTACTTTGATGGCGACGCGCTGATCGAGGCTGAACTGCACGGCGCAGTAGACACGGCCCATGCCGCCTTCGCCAATGAGGCTCTCGATGCGGTAGCGCTCGGCGATGACGCGACCCACGTAGTCGTCGAGGCGAGGGCGGGGCGCGAACATGGACGTAGCCGTCCCGTCATTCGGGCACACGGCGGCCTCAGTCACACCGCCGCAGGTCGGACAGGTCCGAAGGGACGGCTCCGAGTCGAGTGTGTCGAGGTTCGCGACTTGGCCGCGCGTGTCACCCATTCAGAAGGTGCCCACGACCGAGAAGCTCGAGCCGTCTGGAGTCGCGTGGAGGTCGATCGAGACCGTGTCCGACATGCTGAAGTACCACCCGAGTCCACCACAGAGCGCGGCCAAGCCGACGGCACCGACGGTCCACCCGGAGACGTTGAGCGTCCTCGCCTCGTCCCATTCGCGCTCCGCGCTGCGCTGCGTGGCGCCGGTCGAAGGCCCCTTCGTGACCTCCGCAGCGACGAGCAGCGACACGCCCGCGACGATCGCGGCGCCCCCGGTCCCGACCAAGATCCACGGTCCGACGCCCGGCCCAACGTTGGCGGCCGCGCCCTGTTCGAGTGTGCCGACGCCGGGCTCGCCCGAGCGCTCCCCCTGCGCGACCAGGGTCGAAAGCGTGTACTTCGAGCCGGGGAGTAGCGTGGGGCTCACGTCAACGGATCGCCCGTCGGCCAGCGCCAGCGTGATGTTCCACACGGCACCCGACACCACGATCCGACGAACCTTCTCCCAGTCGACCAAGACAGTCGTCTCGTCGAGGGCGAGCCCACGCAGGGTCGCACCGAGATCCTGTTCCAGCGCCGACTGGAGCTGCACGTTCGAACCCGGGGTCCACACGATCCGACGTCCAACGGCCAGCTGACGCCGCTCGCAGCGCACCTCGGTGCCGGCCGCATCGAACGCGCAGATCACGGTCGCTCCCGGTGACACGATCGCGTCTCCCGTGAGGTCGAGGATCATCTCGCGACCCAACTGGACGGTGGTGCCGGGCGGAAGCGAATCGAAGCGGACGACGGCCTTGTCCTTCACCGGGTCGAGCCGTCTCAGCCCCTGATCGCACAGTGCCCTGAGCGTGTCGTCGAGGTCGTCGTGGGCCTTCGCTCGCAGGATGGTCTCGAGGGCTCCCGAGAGATTGCCCTGCTGCTCAAGCACCCGAGCGCTGTTGTAGAGGTAGATGGCCTTCGGAGCGAGCGAGTAGGCCTCCTGCAATTTGGTCAATGCGATGTCGTATTGCTTGGCTTCATACGCGGCCAGCGCGGCCTCGTAGGCCTCGACGTCCGGAGTGCTCGCACCCGCTCCACGACTTGCGAAGACGAGGACCAGCAACGCGGCAACCAACCCGGTTCGGCGGTACTTCATCACAGTGTGTGCACGCAACCGACGCCCTTCTCGCAGGTGTCGGCGGTGTTCGGATTGCCGTCGTCACAGTCGAGTGGGATCTCATCGGTGCAGCTGAGCCCGTCTCCATCGATGCACGGCGGCGTCGCGGTGCACGGGTCGTCGTCGTGACAGGCGGGCGCATCCCGGCTCTCGCACACGACGCATCGTACGGGCTGGTCACCGTCGCACGAGGTGTACCAGTCGCCATTGCCGTAGTCGGTTGCATAGGTGAAGAGCTGACCGCCTGGGCAGCTCTTCGCGACGTCGGGCTGACCCGAGCCCCAGAACGTGCTGCTATCGAGATCGCCCGGCTGCTCGAACGGGCCCGACGACGTAAGGCGCACGACGCCGATCCAGATGGGCGCGTCGCCTTCCGGTGCAGCGCAGAAATCGAGGGCGATCGTCCTCACGAACGCGGCGTTGGTCGAGTTGTTGATCGTGACGAGGTGCATGCCCGCGGCATGACAGACCGCCTGCGCTTCATCCCAGCCGATGTCCTGGCTTCCCTTGGCGACGACGTAGCAACGCCCCTCGGGCGAGAGGGGGCCTTTGCACTGGGCCCACGGAGTGAGCGTCGTGGCGCCATCGATACAGACTTGGTCAGCGCAAACCTGGCCATCGTCGTCGCCACGCCAGCCGTCGGGGCGCGCGTCGCCCGAACAGGCGCCGGCGTCGTCGCATCGGTCCGCCACGGTGCAGAAGAGGCCGTCGTCGCACGGCGCACCCACCTCCGCCGCCGCAAAGCCACAAGTGCCGTCAGTGCACGTCGGCACCGTACAGAGGTCGCCCGTGGGACACTGCGAGTCGACCGTGCAGCAGCCCGGGATCGCGGGGTGGCTACAATCCCCGCTCTCAGGGCACAGGTCGTCGGTGCACGGATCGCCGTCATCGCAAGGGCCCTTCCCGGCAGCGACGCAGGGATCACTCGGCGTCACGTCTGCGGGTGGCTCCGGCGTGTCGACCGCCGGCTCTGCGTCCGCTGGGTCGTCGGCGTCGGTGATGAGGGCATCCGGGTCGAGAACATCCTGGTCTTCCGTGTCCGTCGGCGCGACCAGATCGACGTCCGAGTCCACCTGAGCCGTATCGGTCTCTTCGGTGTCCGCGGCGCTCTCGACGTCTGGTTCTGGCTCCGTGGCGGTGTCCTCGGGCGCGACCATGTCTGAGCCATCGGCGTCGGGGGCTGGCGTCTCGCTGAGATCGTCATCGCCGACATCGCCACCGTCGAGGTCGCCACCGTCGAGACCGGTCGCGTCGGCGCCGCCTGTCGAGTCCGGTGTCGAGGCTGAGTCTTGACGACACGTCCGCGCCGGCACGTCGCACCACCAACCGTCCGAACAATCATCCTGACTGCTGCATGCCGTCGCCGTAGCTGGGTCAAACGGACCGAAGCAGCCCAGGATCATGCTCGACCAGAGGAGCGAGCCCGCGAGCCGTCGGCGCGAGGCGGTTTGGTCGGAGCGTTGATGCAGATGAATCCTCGGATGAGCAGCCTCGAAACCTTAGCCTGCCTGAGTGGTGCAAGGCAATCGTGGGTGTGGGCGTGGCGCTGGCGGATCGAGCGTCGCACTCCTCGGGGACGGGCCCGAGGTACTTTTGCGAACGCACGCGTCCCCGAGCCAGGTTGTTTCGAGGACGGGTCCACCTCTCACATGCCGAGCTCCGCGTCCCAAGAAAGACTGGCAGGTAGGGCACCTCTCCCCGAACATGTCGGGATGACCGTGTGGCGAACGGGTCGAACTTCGACGAGGTACGGCACGCTTGCGGTGCATATGCGGGCCAGCCTTCTTCCCGACTCAAGCTTCGGGCATCGCTCTTGGCAACTCACCGGGCCACGATGAGATTCCGCTCGTCAGCTTGCGTGGCTAGCGAGAAGGGCGCCGCTGGCAATCGTCTTACGGATGCTCCTTGGAACACTCGAGAGCGTACTCCAGCACCGAGCGTACCATCTCGCGATCAACCTCCAGATCGTCGTTCGTGTATTGGGACTTGTCTCTACTGACCCAGGACTCGACGACCTTCACGCGCCCAGCCGACTCCTCCAGTCGAAGCCCGAAGATGTGAGCGCCAGTCCAGCTCCGGTGAAAGTTCAACCATCCGTCCTCGAAGTAACTGAACCAGCGGTCCTCCATCTCGGTTGGCACATGGCCCCGAATCAAGCAGGCCGCATCGGCCGGCGAGAACTCGACGTCGAGGTCGAGCGATGCTGTGATCGAGGGACGGGGGAGGGTCTTCCAGGACGCACGAGTTACGGCAGGTGTGGTCGAAGTTCGCTCGCCCAGCCCCTCCGGCTCCCTGGCCCATCCGTCGGACCGACGTCGTAAGTAGTGCTCGTACTTGTCGCGCGTGGGCCGACTCAGATCCGGGTGCCGGAGGTACTCCCGTCGCTGCTCGAATGTGGTCAGCTTAAGCCCGTGCGCTCGCGACAGCCGGCCGTTGCACGCCCGGCATGCGAGCACGAGGTACTGAAGCTCGTCCCGGTCGGGCACGTCGCGGGGAAGCAGATGGTCCACCTCCGCCACATAGTAGTGTTCGAAGGTCTCAAGGAGGTCGAAGCCGCAGTATCGGCACCGACCTTGGTCCCGCTCGAAGACCTCGTGCCAACGATCATCGCCCGCCACCATGTTGACCTCCTTGCGTCCTGATCTCGGCTACTTGAGCGCCTCGACGAACTCCGGCGCCGTCCGGACGCGGTCGAAGTCCGAGTCCTTCGCGATCGCCTCGGTCCACTTTGCCTTGTCCGTGGCGACCAGCACCTTCACGTCCGCCGCCGCTCCGGCCGCGTCGCCCTGAAGCGCACGCGCGCAGGCTCGGTTGAAGCGTGCTTTGGCGTGATCTGGGTCGAGAGCGAGTGCAGCGTCGTAGTGCAGCAGCGCCGACGCCGGGTCCTTCTTGTGCTTCGAGAGTCCGCCGTTCAGGAAGCCTGCGGCGAGTCCGCGAGGCAGCTCGAGGATGGCACCGTCAGTGTCGCCGCAGCCGTGATCCTCCGAGAAGAAGACGACGACGGCGACCCGCTTACCGTCGGGTGAGCGATAGAGAGAGTGCTCGGGGACGTCGTAACACTCGCTACCGCCGCCGGTGACTTTGCCGCCCAGCTTCCCCTGCGCCACCTTGAGGGCCCACGAACACTCGTTCTGTTCCGCGCTCACGACGACGCCGGAGGCCGTGACCGTCATGCCTTGTCCCGCGTCGACCTTCCGCGATGCCTTCGTCGCCGGCGACTTCACGAAGCCGCGCGCCACCCAGTCGTCGACCGTGATCTCCTCGAAGGTCCCGACGGCATCGGTCCCCGTCGTCGGGGTGAGGACGAAACACGTCCGGCGCCAGCCCGTGTCGCGTTCTGGGCAGACGTCCTCGCAGATCCCGAACTTGGTGCCGGTCGCGTCCCAGCCGGCGACGCCGCCGTTGCGCTCGTACTGGTCGCCGAGTCCCTTCTTGACCGTCTTGACGGTCCACGGCTCGTCGGCGCGGGCGTGCGCGCCGGCGAGCATGAGGAGAGCGAATGACACGATGGAGCGACGTGCGGTCATGGCGGCACCTGCCTTTGGGTCTTGGCGTACTGAGTATAACACGGCGTTTGCATTGGTCGACGCGTCGCATCTCACGCGTGGCGCGTTCGAATTCTCCGTCTCTTGCCGACGAGCCCGAACGACCTCACGCGGCCGTATTGACCTCTCGCGGTGGCCCCGAGGCGATTCGCGCCAGCGCGTCGGCGACCTCGCCGGCACGCTGATAGCGATCGCCGCGGTCCTTGGCGACGCACTTCAGGAGCACCTGGGCGACGCCCTTCGGCAGACCCGTGACGAGGGTGTCCGGGTCCGGTGGGGGCGTGTTCTGCTGGTGGAAGAAGACGTTGCCGTCCGGGAAGGGCACGTCGCCGGTGTAGAGGACGTAAAGGAGGCAACCCAGGCTGTAGATGTCGGTGCGATGATCGAGGAAGTCGCGGCGGATCTGCTCGGGGCTCATGTAGAAGGGCGTCCCGCACAGGAAGACCGAGTTGTCGGGGTTCTCGTCGAGCGCCTTGGCGAGGCCGAAGTCGAGCAGCTTCAGCGTGCCCGCCTCGGTGACCATGATGTTGCCGGGCTTGATGTCGCGGTGGATGACGTTCTTGCTGTGGGCGTACTCAAGGGCCGAGCAGAGCTGCGTGGCGATCGGTACGACGCGGTCGTGAGCCAGCTTGCCGCCCGCGTCGACGATGATGTCGGCGAGGGTACGGCCTTCGACGAGCTCCATTGAGAAGTACAGGGTCTCGCCTTCTTCGCCGACGTCGAAGATGGTCACGATGTTCGGGTGGGTGAGGCTCGCGGCCGTCTTCGCTTCGCGTTCGAAGTACTTACGCGCGATCTCAGTCGGGAGCAGCGCCTGATGGAGGAACTTCACGACCACGTTGCGGCCGAGCGCGCGGTCCGTGGCGCGGTAGACGACGCCGTTGCCGCCTTGTCCGAGGCGGCCCATGAAGCGGTAGCGACGCTCGAGGACCTGCACAGCCGGGGGATCGACGACAGCAGCAGCGGTCTGGGCCGACAGGATGCCCGCGAGCGGTGTGATCTTGCGAGGTTGCCCCGGCGCGCTGCCTTCCTTGGCCGCGTCGGCGCCACGGCCGAACGAGCGCCCGGCAGTGCGTTTCGGCTCGGCTGGAGGGACCGCGTAACCCTCGGTGGGCGGGGCTTTGCCGATGGACTGTTCAAGGCGCGCCGCGTGGGCCGTGACGTCCGGTGTGCCGAAACCTGCCGCGATGAGCCTACCGAGCAGCTTGAGCGCCGTCTGGAGCTGACCGCAACCCTCCTTGAGGTGAGCGACCCGGATGAAGAGCGCACGGTTGCGCTCGTTTGGCGTACGTCCATCGAGGAAGGCGTTGTAGGCCGCGGCGGCCGAGTCGAGGTCGCTGCGACGCTCGAGGATGTAGCCCCGAATTAGCTGCGCTTCCCGATAGTTCTGCGCGGCGGGCTCGATCCCAGAGAGCAGCTTCATTGCCCCGTCGAAGTCCCGACGCTCGAACGCGGCTCGGCCGGCGTCGAAGGGCCGGCCAGTCGATGCGAGCACACGCTCGGCCGCAGCCTGGTCGCCGATTCCACGATAGACCCGCACGGCGTCGTTGGTGTTGCCTGCTTCGGCGTACAGCGCGGCCGCTTTGGCTGGCGCGGAGGCCTCGAGGAGCTTCGCGGCGAGGATGGGCTGCCCCGCGCGCTGGTACAGGGCGATGGCCGCGGGTGAATCACCGCCGGACGTGAGCGCCGCCGCCGCTCGACCAAGGTCGCCGCTCTCTTCGAAAAATTTGGCCGCTTCGGCCCAGCTCTCTTTGCGCAACATGGCTTCGCCACGCATGAGCGCCGCCTTCTTGTGGTCACCCTGGCGTTCCACGACGCGCGCGGCCCCTTCGAGGTCGTCGGCGCGGATGAAGCAGGCGAGCGCCTCGCGAGTCGCCCCAGCGTCGAGATAGAGGCGACCCGCCTTCGTGTCGTGGCCGTTAGCGGCGAGCAGGGCGGCGGCCTTGAGCGGCTCACCAGCGTCGGTCCACGCTTGGACGGCGCGCTCGACGTCGCCGGAGGCCTCGATGGCGTCGGCGTATCGTCGGGGATCTTTCATGCGGCGCGCGACGGCGGCGGCCTCCGCGAAGTCGCCCGCGTTCATGGCGTCGTCGAATTCATGGAATGGCGTGTTGCGGCGCCTGAGACCACTGCCGGCCCCGCCGCCCGCACCACGGCGCCCTCTCAGCACGATGACGAGCACGAGCATGATCGCCAGCACGACGGCGACGACGGCGATGGTCTGGCCGTGCTCGACGAGCACGTCTCGAACCGGTTGTGCGGCGCCCCAGATCAACCTGACTTCAGCTCCCGTGCGCACCGTGCCCCTTCGTTATAGCCCAGGATGAAGGGTGGCGTTCCAACTTTCTTTGGGCGTGTTGACCGAAGTGACCGGTTTACCCCGCGCGCCAGCCGCGTCAGCGGGGTCTCCGAGTTTGGCCGCCATTCGGGTCCTGGCCTCTGGTACTGTCGACTGATGCTGGTAGTTTCCCCTCGTTCTCTCTTCTGGTTCGGCGTTCTTGCCGTCGGCGCTTGTTCGGAGGGCGAGTCGGCGCCCGGTCCAAGCGATGCCGGTGTTTCGGTAGACACCCGCGATCGAGTGGACACCCTCGAAGCCGACCGTGCCGACGTGGCCGACACCGTCGCCGAGGCTGACGTTGCCAGCGACGTCGTAGAGGCCGACGCACAGCCGCAGGACGCGCCGGTCACCGAGCCGACGTGGTGCGAGTCGCTCGGTCTCAAGGCGCTCCCGTGGTCCGATGGCCCCTACGGCGACCGTCGACACGACCTTGCGGGCGACTTCACAATCACGGAGGTCGACGGCGCGGTCTTTGGGTTCAAGTCCACATTCACGGGGTGCGACGTGGTCGTGGTCGTCCCGGACACCATCCCCATCTCGGACGCCGACCCGCGCTCCGTGTGGGAGGCCGGCTTCGCGGATCTCTTCGAGCGGTCACCACGCAACGTGCACTACGTGTTCGTCTCGCGGCGCTCGGGCGAGGCCGCCAGCGGCGCCGCGACAGCGCTCTTCGGCCAACTGCTGAACGTGGTCTCCACGATGAGCGCCGAGGACCGCGCCCATTGGCGAGGCCGTGTCCACATCGCCGCGGACGGCGTCGACGCGCTCGATTCGTGGATCGGCCCCGTCCTGAAGTCGGGGATTGGGCAGGTCGGCTTTGGGATCGACCGCTTCCAGCGCATCCGTGGCATCGGGTCGCTGGCCGACGTCGCGCTGTACAACTCCGCCACGCCCGAGGGGAGCTGGCCGTGGGCCTCCAGCCTCGGCTACGCCGCGCACGACGCCCGCTATTGGAACGCCGAGGTCGTCCGGCGCACACAGCTCGAGGAGGCTGGCGTCTTCGGGCCGGGGACGGCCGTGGTGCCGCTCTGGACGGGCCAGGTGATTCAGGAGTTCGCCGAGATGGACGTGGCGCTCCCGGAAGGGCTCGCGGCTGGCGAGTACGATGGCTTCATCGTCGAGATCGACCAGCGGTGCCCGAACCCGGAAGCGCCCGAAGTCGGGAACTGCGGGGCCTGGGACTACCTGTCGCACCTCCAGGTCTATGACGGGCCCGCGAGTGCGGTCAGCACCGACCCGGCCGCCCCGACGCCGATGCGGGAGCTGCTCCGCGCCATCACGACCTACCACCGCGAGGGGCGCTGGTTCGTCGACGCGACGCCGATGATGGCGTGGCTAAAGGACGGCGGCACCCGTCGCCTACGCTGGACGTGGGCGCCTTCGTGGAACACACAGCCGACCGAGACCCGGCTGAACCTGTACTTCGTGAAAGGGGGCTCCGGCATGCGGCCGACCGCCGCGTTCCCGCTCTTCACCGGCGGGGGCTTTGGTTCCACCTACAACGCGGGGCGCGAACCCGTAACGGTGACCGTCCCTGCCTCGGCGAAGCGGGTCGAGCTCTACGCCCTCATCAGCGGGCACGGGGCCGGTACCAGCCAATGCGCCGAGTTCTGCGACCACGAACATGAGTTCACGGTGAACGGCGAGGTCTTCCGGAAGGACCACCCGGCGGTCGGCAACCAGACCGGCTGCGTGGACGAGATCGCGAACGGTGCCGTCCCGAACCAGTGGGGCACCTGGTGGTTCGGTCGCGGTGGTTGGTGCCCTGGGCAGCCCGTCGCGCCGTTCCGAAAGGACGTCACGTCCCTGGTGAAGGAGGGGCAGTTGACCGTCAGCTATCGTGGTCTGCTCGGCGGGAAAGAGCCGCCCGACGGCGCCGGTGACATCAACCTCGTGAGTCACATCGTCGTCTGGGAGTAGGGCTCAGGAGCTGCAGGACAGCGCCGAGCACCCTGCTTTGTCGCGGGCCCATTCGGGGCGCCGGCCGGCGAAGGGGGCGGTGGACGCAGAGTCCTCGTAGGGGCGACGGATCGCGTCCATGAGCCTAGCCAGCGGCGTGAGGTCCCCGCGCTCGGCGGCGTCGATCGCTTGTTGAAGCAAGTAGTTACGCGGGATCACGACTGGATTCACCGCGGACATCCGCGCGACACGGTTGGCGTGCGACGACCGGTTTCGGGCGAGACGCGCGACGTAGTCGGAGAGCCAATCGCGAAGTCGAGTCGCCACGGGTGACGTCTCGGGGAGCTCGCTGTAGAGGCTCGCTGAGACGGTCCGCAAGAGGTCCGGGAGCGCCGACTCGGGGCTGAGCTTCTGCAGCGATCGATACCACAGGCTCATGTCGATCTCGGTGGCCGTCATCACCTCGAGCATGTCGGAAATGAGGCGCTCGTCGAGGGCCCCCGCGTCCGGCCCGAGGTCGTCGAGCCCGAGCTTCTCTCGCAACATCGCGAGCCAGGTGTTCTCGAAAGTGGACTTGAACACGTCGAGGCCCGGCTCGAAGAACGCGGCGCCGCCCGTCAGCGTGCCGAGCGCTCGCGCGAACATCGCTACGTTCCAGAAGGCGATCGAGGGCTGGTTGCCGAAGCGGTAGCGGCCCTGGCCGGCGTCCGTCGTGTTCGGGGTGAAGTCGGGATCGTAGACGTCCTGCCAGCCAAAGGGGCCGTAGTCGATGGTGATGCCCAAGACCGACATGTTGTCGGTGTTCATGACGCCGTGGATGAATCCCACCCTCATCCAGTGGGCGGCCATGATGGCCGTCCGGCGGGCGATCTCGGTGAACCAGGCCAGCAGTGGCGGGCCCGCAGTGGGACCCGAGGTCGCTAGCTCGGGGTAGTGGTTTCGAACGACGAAGTCGACGAGCTGCTGGAGGAGCGCGCGATCACCACGCGACGCGAGGAGCTCGAAGTTGCCGAAGCGGACGAAGGTCGGGGCGAGCCGAGTGACGACGGCGCCGGGTTCGGGCCGCGGTCGGCCGTCGTAGAACATGTCGCGGATGACGGGCTCTCCGGTCGCGACCAGCGCGAGCGCCCGTGTGGTCGGCACTCCCAAATGGAACATGGCCTCGCTGCACACGAACTCCCGGAGCGATGATCGGAGGACGGCGCGTCCATCGGCCGACCGGGAGTAGGGCGTCGGACCGGCGCCTTTGAGCTGGATCTCCCAGCGGCCGGAGTCTGCGACGGTCTCGCCGAGCGTGATCGCCCGCCCGTCACCGAGCTGCCCGGCCCAGTGGCCGAATTGGTGGCCGCCGTACGGGCACGCGATGGGCCTCATGCCGGGTAGGATCAGGTTGCCACCGAGGGCGAGCGCAACGGGGCCGGCGGGGTCCGTTGGCGCTGACGCGCCGAGCAGCGCGCCGGCCTCCTCACTCCACGCGAGCAGACGCGGAGAACGCACAGGGGTCGGCGGGGCGTCGGACCACGCGGCACCGTGAACTTGGCGCGAGCCGGGCGTCTTCGACGGGTCACCCGGCAGCGAACGGACGAAGAGATCGTCGAAGGGGAGGTTTTCGAAAGGCTGAAGAGGCAAGGTGGGCTCCAAAAACTGGCGACACGGACCCTTGACGAGGAGCGGCGGCTCCTGTAGCTAGCGCCTGCGCCGGTCGTGCCGGTCGTGTGGCAGGGTAGCTCAGCTGGTTAGAGCGGAGGATTCATAACCCTCAGGTCGCCGGTTCAAGCCCGGCTCCTGCTACCAGATTCCGTATGAAACCCGGAGGTTCACGCCTCCGGGTTTCGTCGTTTCTGGGGTCGACGTCAGCGACGCCCGCTGATCCGGCGCGCGGCCCGCCTGAAGATCGATCCGAGCAGCGACGGTGGCGCGTCTTCCGCCCTTACGAGCGCAGTCGACGGTTCCACGAGGCGGAAGCCTTCTCGATTGCAGGAGAGATCGAGCTCCCCGAGCCGCTTCTGCACGGCGGCTTCACCCTGGATGGCCTCGAAGGGCAGGGCGCCATCGGTGAACACACGAAGTACGACCTTGCCCATGACCTGACTGACGAGGTTGCCGGTCTTCATGAAGGCGCGGTCGACAGCGCCCATCGCGTGTGTCTTGCGGCTCCACTCGAAGAGGAAACGCACGGCGGGCGGCTTCTTCAGGTTCGGGTCGATGATGAAGAGGACCGGCGCCTTCCAGACTCTCGCCATCTCGGCGAAAGCCGTGACCGCGGCGTCGGCGACCTCGGCGGGATAACTCTCGACGGCCTTCAGCCGAATCACGCGCTGGCCGGCGCGGTCACGCTCGTAGACGTCCCGGCCGATGCGGAAGAGCGGTCCCACCTCGGCGTTCTTGTTGATCCATTCAAAAGCCCATCGGTCATTCATGCCGGCTCTACCGAAGGCTCGGGGCACGGGTTCCCGTTGCGATCAGTGGCGTTGGGGGTAGACGGCCATCTTCATGCCGTACCGAGGCGACATGGTGACCGCGACGTGACGCTCGACCCGGTGGCCGGGGACGAGGCGAAGGCGATAGCGCTGCAGAATGGTCGCGAGGATGAGGCGGGCTTCCATGAGCGAGAAGTGTTTGCCGATGCACTGGCGCTGGCCGGCTCCGAACGGCGTGAACGCACCGTCCGGGATGGTGGCGAGGCGTTCGGGGCGGAAGCGCTGCGGGTCGAAGCGCTGCGGATCCGGCCACCAGCGTGGGTCGTGATGGGCGTGGTAGACCCAGCAGATCATGTCGGCCCCCTTGGGGATGAACCAGCCACCGACCTCGGTGTCCTCGGTGGCGACACGCGCGACCGTGGTGACGGGTGGGTAGAGGCGCATAGACTCTTGGAGGACTCGGTCGACGAGGGGCAAGTCGTCAGCCGCCGTCGCGAGCCGACCGCCCAGGACGCGGTCGAGCTCTTCTTGAACTTCTGCTTCGATCTCCGGGTGTTGCGACAGGAGGTAGAAGGTCCACGTGAGCGCCTGCGACGTGGTCTCGTGACCTGCGAGGAAGAGCGTGAGCAGCTCGTCCCGGAGCTCCTTTCGGGTCATGCGGGCGCCCGAAGCCGACGGGCTGGCGCCATCCTCGGTCGCCAGGAGCAGCGCGCTGAGCAAGTCGCCGCGGGCGGCCAGCGCCTCGTCGGTCTCCTTGCGGCGCTCGTCGATGAGCCCATAGACGATCTCGTCGACGTCGCGGAGCGCCTGTTTGGTTCGACGGATGCTGGGGAGCGGAACCCAGTCTGGGAGGATGGTGGCGGCGCCCGACGAGTTGCGGAACGCGTCGAGCGCGCGGGCGACGCGGCCTTGTTCGGCGCTCGTGTCGGCGTCGAAGAGCGTCTTGGCGACGATGGCGAGCGTGATGGACATCATGTCGTGCCCGATCTCGCGGACTTCGCCGGGGCGCCAGGGGAGCATGGCGGCGGCGGCCTTTTCGACCATGGTGTCGCCGAAAGCCTCGATGCGCCGCCGATTGAAGGCCGGATTGATCATCCGCCGCTGCCGACGCCAGAAGTCGCCGTTGCTGGTCACGAGCCCGGTCCCGAGGAAACGCCGTAGCTGCCTGGCGCCGAAGCCGGTTTCGGGCTTTTGGAAGCTCTGACCGCGCGTCACGAGAGTCTCGTGAATATGGTCCGGGTGGCGCGTCACGTAGAGCGGGACGCCCCGGAACGTCGTCGAGTACATGTCGCCGTAGGTTTCGAAGCGGCCGCCGACGAAGCCGATGGGGTCTTCACGGAAGATGCGGGCGTAGTTGAGGAGCGCAAAGGGGTTGTTGCCCATCGGCGGTGGCCCAGGGGGGCGGGCGTAGGGGATGCGGGCGGATAAGGGGACGTCCCCGGTGGTGGTGCTGTTCAAAGGCGGCTCCTGAGCTGAGGCCGTAAACTTGGGAGTCCAAGTGCAGACCCGCAAGGGCGAGGGCCAAGAAAACTTCGTCGATCGAGCGTCCGAGTCCGGAGGTAGCGAAGCGCGTACGCGTCCGGTACCGTCAGCCGGCGGCGGGATGGTTCGACAGCGCACGTGGGTTTCAGCGCCACGTGGTCGCTTCCAGAGATGCGCCCATTCACGAGGTCGAACTGTGTCGATGTTAGTAGCAATTTCAGATACTTCCGTGTTTTCCCGCGCCTTCGGGGCCGCCTCAGCGGTCGCGTTCCTCCTCACCTCGGCCCCCTTCGCCAGAGCGTCGCCCCCGGTTGGGGAGGCGAAGGCGACCGTGATCGGCTGGGCCGAACTCGATCGAGACGCTAAGGACCCACGTGCGTGCGTCCTCGCTCTCCACGTCGCTGATGGTGAGTACGACGGAATCTCGAGCCTCTCGCGCGAGAAGCAGGACGATGGCGAGAGCCACGTGGTGCCGCAAGGCGACGCACGCCTGCCGCCGCGGCTACGGCCCGGCGGCCTCGCGACCGTCATCTCGAAGCGGGGGCTGTCCGAGGTCGTCTACGAGACTTTTGAGGTCTACTCCGAAGAGGGAAACACCTTCCTCACCGCCGGCGCGCGAACTACCGGCAAGAAGGCCGAATTCGGCCTGCTCGTCACGGGTGCGCCCCACCCCAAGGCGCGTTTGCAGGCCGCAAGGGGCAAGAAGGTGTCGGCGAAAGAGGCGAACAAGCTCCTCGACGCCGTCGTCGCCACCGCGACCGAGGACACACGCGATGATCTCGCCAAAACGCCGTTGACCACCAAGGACCTGCAGCTCCTCGACGCTCACGCACCGGGCGGAGGCCGTCTCCTCCTCGCCAAGCAGCTCGTGCGGCCGGCGCTCGACGGCGCTCCGGCCTTCTGGAACGTCGGGCTCTTCCTCGTCAGCGCGGACGGTACGCTGACGTCGCTCAGTGAGTCAGGCCTGCACAATAGCGCTGGCTTCGACGTCACGTGGCGCACCGACATCGACGGAGACGGCATCGACGAGCTGGTGCTTGACACGGAGTGGGCAGAGGGCTCCTTGTCGCGGGATGTCCTCGTGTGGGACGGCGCGAAGTACGTGACCGTCGATTTCTAGCTTCGGCTGAAGGACGATGCACCGGGTCGCCTCGCCTCGCTCCCTCTTGCAGTCCCGTGTCCTCACATCGTGGCGCTCCCGATGCTGCCGTCAACCGGAGCCCCCGAGGTTCGAACGCAGGTGGGTATCGTGCGGCGCTCACGTAGGTGGGGGGCACTCACCATCGGTCGCGACGGGCACTCCCGCCGCGTTGGCGAGGCAGCCGGTCTCGTAGGTGATCCCGTCGCAGCCGCAGACCGGGCCGGCGTCCTTACACGCGAAGTTCGAGCAGACTCCTTGTGGAGTCGAGCAGTTGCCAGCGCCGAACGAGCACGTGTAAAGAGAGCAGTCCGAGGCCGCCGTACATGGCTTGTCACCGCAGGAATCGCCGCAGCCGTCGCCGTTGATGTCCGAGGAAACAAAGTCCGTCGGGCACTCGGAGAAGCAGCACGCGTCCGGACAGCCGTCGCCGTCCAGGTCGGTGGCCGTGCGGATGTCGCCGGGTGGACATTCGGGCAAGGTCTGGGTGCAGCCTACGTCCTCTGACGGGGCCGCGTCCTCTGAGGGGGCTAGGGTATCGAGGTCGGTGGGTGCGCCGTCGGGGTGCGGATCCTCCACGGAATCGGGCGCTTCGAGGTCACTGCTCACCGAGAGATCCGGAGCGTCGTCGATGGGTCCGGAATCGTCCGCGATGTCGACGACGTCGACAGAAACCGAGATATCGTCGGTGGTGGAGGCGTCCGAGATGTCGACGCCCGCAATGGCGGTCGCTTCGATCTCGCCGCAGGCGGCGAACATGATCGTCGCGAGCCACGCTACGGCCCCACGACGGCTTCGCGATGCTGTGGCGCTACCGAGTCGCATGACTCACTCCTCGGACCCGGTGGCGCTCACGCGCAAGCGAGAGCCGCTCGAGGTGTCCGATCGCGCCACGGCGCGGAGGCCCTCGACCGGCACAATCTGGACCGTGCTGTCGAAGTCGGTGACCTGCCACGACGGAGCGACGTCGAAGACGACGCCGTCATAGACGATGCGTCCAGGCTCTTCGATGTCCCACGGCCGGTCACTGCTGAAGAGGCGTTCCTTGATGAAGTCGCGTAGCACGTTCGCGCAGTCGACGGCCTCGTCGACGCCGGCTGCCCGTACCACAGCGCGGTACTCGTCACTCTCGGACCAGGTTGCGACCCACTTTCCGGAGCCGGTGAGCGCAGGGTCGAGCGAGGTAGGCGCAGGACCCACCCGGACCGCCTTTACTCGCGGTGAGCGGGCGAGCTCTCCCCAGAGCCTCGCGATGGCGGCACAGGACTCCTCGGGCCGGGCGGCGGCCGCGCGGGGCCCGCCGAACTCGTCATAGACTGCCAGGATCGCGTCGACTTGCTCGGCCGTATAGAGGTCGTGCCCCCGACCGGGGCGAGCGTCTTGAAAGCGAGAACGCGGTAGGCAGCGTTTACGCGTGACGTGGCCGCGGAGCTCGCTTTCGGTCATCCCAAGCGCGTGCGCCACGACGACGTGGTCGTAGAGGTCGACTCCGGTGCCGTCCACGACGTGTTCGAGGGTAGGGACCAACGTGGTGTCCGAGAGCCGGACGGGGCGCTCCAGACGGCGGATGTGGAGGCTGTTGTTGAAGTATTCGGCACTCACGTCGACGTCGACGTTCAATGACTGGCCGCCGACGTCAACGCGGTAGGAGTAGGCGGTACGTCTTTCGCCGTCGAGGCCGGTCGGGCTGTCGGACGCGAGGTCGGCGTCGAGCGACTCGTCGAGGACCTGCTCCGCAAAGGCGCGCGCAGCGACGGCATCGGCGGCCTCGAAGACGACTCGGAAGCGGTCGGTAGTTCGCCACCGAAGCAGCCACTCGTCATCGGCGCGCGGGCGGAGGGGGATGACGGACGGGCCCCTCGGGGCGCTGCCGTTCGTGGGGCGGTGTGCCGCGGCGAAGGCCGACGACATCGATTCCTGAAGTGACTCGTCGTCGAGCCAATCGTCGTCGTCCTCATCCAACTCCTTGGCGTCGAGGCTGAGCCTGCGGCTCACGTCGAGCTCCAGGTCGACGCCCACGCCGGGGAGCCGTGCGATCGGGGTCGCGCCTTCGCCCTCTGGGCCATGCTGCCAGAGCCGAGCGCCGGTCCGGACCCGCAGGACGCCGCGATTGACGCGCGCGATGCCAAAGGGGAGCGCGAGCGCGGGGTCGAGGCCAACTCCCATCCCGGTCGAGCGAAAGAGGTCTTCCGAGGAGGTACGGTCGAATTGCCGAATGACGGCGGGACCTTTCGGGACGGAGAGCGGGCGGAAGTCGCTTTGGGCCACCGACAGATGAACGTGACCGCCTTCGAGCCCGAACCCCACCACGGTCGGTCGTGAGCCGGCTGCCAGCAGTCGTGCGATCGTGGCGACGAGCCCGTCCGAGACGTCGATCCACTCCTCAGCGACGCGGCACCGATCTCGAAGCCACGTGCAGAGCGCCTTGTGGACGTGCCGCTCGTCGCTCGAGGGCTCGATGGTGTGGACGTGAAGGTCTGCGACGCCGGCAGGGGAGGGTAACGTCGCCACCGGCGGCGCGAGGTCGAGGAGCTCGGCGATGTTCGATCGATGGAGGTGCGACCACGTCGCCCGGTCGGCGTCGACCCGAAGTGTTCCGCGCGCCTTCCGGTAGGCGAGGCCCCACGAGACCAGGAGTGTCGCTGCTGAACAGCCGAGCGCGCTTCCCGGAGGGAGCCGCAGGGTGAGCTCCCCCCGCGTCGTCGGGACGGGCGATAGAAGTGCCGCCAGCTGACCCAAAGTCGCTGCGGGCGGTACGTCGATGACCCGCGACGTCACTGAAGCTCCTCGGTCTTCGCGTTCGCCCATGATTTGGCCCCATCCCTCATGAGCGCATCGTTACCGTATGCTCGTGCGAGGGGCCAGGGCTGGTCCTTCATTTTCTGACTCAGGAGACGTTCGCGCCTGTTTCAAATCAGCTTCGTGCCGCTCGACGATGACGTGTTCGAGACCGACCGCCTTCTCGACACGTTCGTTCCCGGACTCGCTAGGCAGAAGCCCACGGGTGACGACATCCCGAAGCCACGGGCCGTTTGCACTGACCACGAGCGCATCATGACCGCTCATGTGCACAAGGATCCAGCGTTGGGACTTCCCAAGCCGCCGAGCCAGTTCGTTCAAGAGCCCGAGCACCGCGTCGACGTCGTACCAGCCGTCGAAGTTCCGCGCCTGGGCGGTGAAGCGCCGGTCATTCGACCAAGCGCGAAGCGCGTAAGGTGCGGCGCCGTTCGGCGGCTCGGACTCGTCGAAGACGACCTCGGGAGGGCCCATCAGCTCGCGAGCGGCGAGGGAAGCCAGGGTCGTCAGCAGCTCGCCGTGGCGATTGGGAAGCCGGCCGCTCTCGGGATCAAAGCCAAGAGCACACGGCGAGCCTTCCACGAGATCGAGGAGCGTGAGCACCGAGCCCGATGGCGGCTCTCGCTCGCATCCCGATCCGGTCAGGGCGGCAATGAGCGCCGCACGGTCCGCGTAGGCCAGGAGCGAGCGCGCGAGAACGCCGAGCGCATCGGGCTTGTCCACAAGGGCCTTCGCCGCAGCGTTGGCGGCGGGACGGTCCCGCTCGGCCAGCGCTCGCAAACAGGGTGCTTCTGGTTTCGCACCGGCGAGGCACGCCGCCGCATCTTGGGCCGACATGGCTCGCACCGCCGCATCGCGGACGCTGCTGGCAGTACGCGGCAGGTGCGCGACGGCGGCACCTTTGGGCCGCACTGGCGAGGGAGGTGTACCCGGTTCGTCGAGGACTGGAGCGTAACGGAAGGCCTCAACATGATTTGCCTTTTTTCCCATCTCGGCGAAGCCGTCCCCGAGCCGTCTTAGCGCAAAGACGGCGACGACCAGCATGAACACGAGGGCGATGAGGCGGATGATCATCATGGCCGGCGAACCCTACTCGCGAATCGGTGGGGCGGCGAGATCGCGGGGAACGGGCCACTCTCCCATCACGATCGCCGTCCTTGAGATGCCGCGCGTCGTGATCGACGGCGACGAGGACCGCGCGTCGGTTTGGGGCTTGGTCGAAATTACGTGGGAGAGTTGACCGCGCCGCGCCCCGGTCGGGCCAAGTCCGAAGGCATACCGACCCACTTAACTTCGACCGAGCCCTTAGCCGCCGAGCGATGACATCGGCAGCCGCGCCGCGAGACCGCCACCGGGCGTGGCCGCGTCGAATCCGTGGCCAGAGACCTTGCCGTAGAGGGAGCGCTCGATCATGGCGAGCAGGAAGGCGTCGTCCTCGCCTCGGCGCATCGCGTCCCTCAGCGAGCTGTGCCCGCCTTCCGAGAGGCACTCGCGTAGGCGGCCATCGGCCGTGAGTCGGACGCGGTTGCAGCCGGCGCAGAAGTTGTGGGTCAACGCCGCGACGAAGCCGACAGTCTGCGAGTCGCCGGCGGGGGTTGTGACGCGCCAGTAGTTGGCGGGGCCGCCGCCGATGGGCTTCTCGGAGTCTGGGAGTGGTTCGACGCGGTGGCCGGCCGCTTCGAGGCGCCTCTGGGCCTCGTCGATGGGGACGAAGCGCTCTTGCGTCCAGTACTCGTCGATGCCGATGGGCATGTACTCGATGAGGCGGAGGACGGCGCCGTAGCGTCGCGAGAAGGCCAGTAGTTCCGGCATGTTCTCGTCGGACTGGCCGCGGATGAGGACCGCGTTGATCTTGATGCGCTCAAAGCC
>JADMJS010000384.1 GCA_018780435.1 Myxococcales bacterium | reverse complement strand
AGTCGCTCGAGGGCAAGCCGGGCCAGCCGCGCCTCAAGCCGCCCTTCCCGGCGGTACAGGGCCTATTCGGCCAGCCGACGATTATCAATAACGTCGAGACCATCGTGAACGTGCCGATCATCCTCGAGCACGGCGGCGACTATTTCCACAGTTGGGGCACGCCCAAGAACGGCGGTACCAAGGTCTTCGGCGTCAGTGGCCACGTGAAGCGCCCGGGCATCTACGAGTTCCCGCTCGGCAAAGTCACGATGCGCGAGCTCATTTACGATCATTGCGGTGGCATCCTCGACGACCGCCCTCTCAAGGCCATCGTGCCTGGCGGCGCGTCTTGCCCTGTCATCGACCCGACCGAGCTCGACGTCATCCTCGACTTCGACTCGCTCAAGGCCGTGGGCTCGATGCTCGGCACCGCTGGCGCCATCGTCATCGCCGAACCGACCTGCATCGTTCAAGCGCTGCTCCGACTTTCGTCGTTCTATCAACACGAGTCGTGCGGCCAGTGCACGCCCTGTCGCGAAGGCACGGGCTGGGTTGTTCGAATCCTGCGCGCCATCGAAGAAGGCCGCGGACGCCCCGAGCACCTGACCATGCTCGAGACCATCTGTGGGCAGATGGAAGGCAACACGATCTGTGCTCACGGCGACGCCGCCGCGTGGCCGGTTCAGGGCGTCCTGAAGAAGTTCCGGCCCGAAGTCGAGGCCCACATCACCGGCAAAGGCTGCCCCTACCACGGGCGGCAGGGCCACGCCGGCTCCGAGTGGACCACGAAAGCCCAATCCTGGGCCGACCAGACGTTAAAGGGTGGAGCGAGCTGGTGATCGAAGCCATTCTCTTCTGGTGCCTCGCCATCGGCACCGTGCTCGGCGCGCTCGTCGTCGTCGTGCCGCCCTTCGGCCGTAACCCGGTGCACGGCGCGCTCGGCCTCATCGGGTCGTTCTTCTGCCTCTCCGGCCTCTACGTCATGCTCTGCGCGCACCTCCTGGCGGCGCTCCAGGTCATCGTCTACGCCGGCGCCATCATGGTGCTCTTCACCTTCGTCATCATGCTGCTGAACCTCACGCCGGAAGAGCTCGGTAACTCGCGCTTCACTGTGGCCAAAGGCATCGGCGTTCTGGCGATCGGCCTCGTGCTCGCGAAAGTCGTGAAGGTCCTCGAGACCCCCCAGACCGACCTCCCGGTCGACCTCACGGGCACCACACCGGACGACTATGGTGGCATCGTGCCCGTCGGCACCGTGCTACTCCGCGACTTCCTCCTGCCCTTCGAGCTCACCAGCATCCTGCTGCTGGTCGCCATCGTGGGCGCCGTCATCATCGCCCGTAAACAGGGCCGCGAGGCGATCTGATGCCACAGGTCCCCATCGAGCATTACCTCATTCTGGCGGCGATCCTTTTCGTGATCGGCGCCGTCGGCGTCCTCACGCGCCGGAGTGCGCTCGTCATTCTGATGAGCGTCGAGCTGATGCTCAACGCCGCCAACCTCACGTTCCTCGCGTTCGCTCGCAAGTTCGGCGACAACGCGGGTCACGCGATGGTCTTCTTCGTCATCGCCGTCGCCGCTGCGGAGGCCGCCGTTGGCCTCGCGTTGGTGCTCTCCATTTACAGACACCGTCGCACCGTCAACGTGGACGACATCCGGGCTATGAAGCGCTGACATGACCGTATCAGCAAGCCAGCTACTCCCCTGGATCGCGTTCCTCCCGCTCATCGGCGCGTTCCTCAATGGGCTCTTCGGGCGACGCTTCAGCCGTCGTGTCGTCTTCACGATCGGCGTCGGGACCGTCGCGATCGCATTCCTCCTGTCCCTGCGCGCGTTCTTCGCGCTGCAGGCCGTCGCCATCGAGCAGCCGCTCGACCCGGCGCTGCGGTACACCGCGTGGACCTGGGTGGCTTCTGGCCTCTTCCAGTTCGACGTCGCCTTCTTCCTCGACCCACTGTCGGGGTTGATGCTGCTGATCGTGACGGGGGTCGGCCTCCTCATCCACATCTACTCGACCGGCTATATGGGCGACGACGCCTCGGTCCACCGCTACTTCGCCTACCTGAACCTGTTCATGTTCAGCATGCTCATCCTCATCCTGGGGAAGAACCTGTTCATGCTCTTCGTGGGCTGGGAAGGTGTCGGCGTCTGCAGCTACCTCCTCATCGGATTCTGGTTCACCGACGACCAGAAGGCCCAAGCCGGTCAAAAGGCCTTTGTCGTCAATCGTATCGGTGACTTCGGTTTCATCATCGGCGTCGCCCTGTTGCTCTACCACGCGCGCGGTAGCACCGATTACGACGTGCTCAAGTGGCTCTTCGGGGACGGCGCCTACGGTCCCTTCTACGATCCCTGGACCCTCGGCGCTTGCTGCCTTCTGATGTTCGTCGGCGCGGCCGGCAAGTCGGCTCAGCTCCCACTCTACGTGTGGCTGCCCGACGCCATGGCCGGTCCGACACCGGTCTCGGCGCTCATCCACGCCGCCACGATGGTCACCGCGGGCGTCTACATGATGTGCCGCCTGTCCTTCATGTACACGCTGTCGCCGGTGGTCATGGGCGTCATCGCCAGCGTCGGCGCGGCCACAGCCCTCGCCGCAGCGCTGATGGCGCTGACTCAGCGGGACATCAAGAAGGTCCTCGCCTACTCGACCGTCAGCCAGCTCGGCTTCATGGTCCTCGCGGTCGGCGTCGGCGCCTTCACGGCAGCCGTCTTCCACCTGATGACGCACGCCTTCTTCAAGGCGCTGCTCTTCCTCGGGTCCGGCTCGGTCATCTACGCGATGCACCACGAGCAGGACATCTTCAAGATGGGTGGTCTGAAGAAGAAGCTGCCGATCACCCGCGCCACCTTCCTCATCGGGACGTTGGCCATCGCGGGCGTGCCCTTCCTCTCGGGCTTCTACTCGAAGGACGAGATCCTCTGGGGCGTCCACTCGAACCAGCAGCTCATCGCTGTGCCCGAACGCGCTACCGCGGCGTGGGGCGACGACCAGCGCGTCTATATCGGTGGCCGCAACGGCATCGTGCTGAAGCGCGAAGGCGATCAGTGGGAAGAAGAGCGCGTCCCGCTGACCCAGACCAACATCCGCGGCGTCAGTCAGGCTGTCCTCCCCGACATCCGCGCGCTCGCCGGTGACGGCCAGGGCACGTGGTGGGCCGCCGGCTCTTTCGGGTCCATCTACCGCAGTGGCGGTCGCGGCTGGACCTTGGCGCACTCACTCGACGGTGATCCGACACACTTCAACGCCGCCGCCGCGGCCGGGCCGAACGCGGCTTGGTTCGTCGGTGACCGCGGCGTCGTCGTGCACTACGATGGCACCGAGTTCAAGAAGGTCGACGTCGGCAGCCGGGTCTCGCTCACGGCCGTCGCGGCCCGCTCCGAGACCGAGGTCTACGTCGGCGGCGCCAGCGGCACGCTCCTGAAGTACGATGGTAAGGCGTGGGGTAAAGTCCCGGGCGTCGGTTCGGCCGCCGTCACCGGCTTCGCGAAGCTCGGAAACGACCTCTACGGCGTCTCGGAAGATGGTGGCCTCCTGAAGCTCGGCGCGGCCGGCTTCGAGAAGGTGGCCTTCACCGCCCCGGGCGTCGCGAAGGGCCTCCAACTCCGCGGGATCACGGCGAACGCGGACGGTAAGCTCGTCCTCGTCGGCCGTGCCGTCCTCCAGGGTAAAGAAGGCGAGAACGCGGTCTACATCGAGGGTCTCCCCTCCACGGGCTTTGGCGTCCTCGCCGGACCGACCAGCGGCCTCTTCCGCGCCGTCGCTCACGGGCTCGGCACGACGTACGCCACCGGTGACGATAAGGCCATGTACGCGCCGGCCGCGGCCGAGAGCGGCGTTGTCCTTGAGCGCGTCGCGTCTGTGCCGACCAAGCCGTGGTTCCATCACATCCTCTGGGTCGTCGCGACGTTCAGCGCGCTCCTGACGGCGTTCTACATGTTCCGACTCTACTTCCTCACCTTCGAGGGACAGACCCGTGCCACGCCCGAGGCTTACGACCACTGCCACGAGACGCCGTCTCACATGTGGGGCCCGCTGGTCATCCTGGCCATCCTGTCGATCGGCGGCGGCTGGTTCGGTCACTCGCTATATCAGTGGCTCAGCCCCGTCTTCGCGACCGCGAACACCCGGCTGTTGCTCGACGACCACCACACTCTCATGGCCTACGTGCCGACGCTCTTCGGCGCCTTCGGCATCGCCATCGCGGCGGTCTGGTACGGGCTCAACTCGCCGGTGCCGCGGCAGCTCGCCGAGCGCTTCCCGACGGTGTACCGCGTTCTCTATAACAAGTTCTACGTCGATGAGCTCTACCACCTTGCGATCGTGAAGCCCTTCAGGGCCACCGCCCGGGTCGTCCACGAGATCATCGATCGCATCTTCGTGGACGGCGCGCTCGTCCACGGTGCCGCGTCCATCTGGAGCGTGCTCGGCCGGGCGCTCCGGCCTCTGCAGAACGGCAATGTGCAGAACTACGCCGTCGGGATCGCCGTCGGCCTCGCAATCATAATCTGGCTCGTCGGAATGAAGCCCACGCTATGGTGATGCTCGCTCAGAACCCCTTCGTGGAGCTGCCGGGAGAGCTGCCGCTCCTGACGATCGTGACCTTCTTGCCTGCTATCGGTGCGGCGCTCATCGCGCTCATGCCGAAGGAGTCACAGAAGGCGATCTTCGGCACGGGCATCTTCGTCTCGCTCCTGACCTTCGTCATCTCCATCGGTGTCTGGCGCGCCTTCGACGACGTCGTCGGCTTCCAGATGGTCGACCGCGCCGAGTGGGCGCCGGGAGGCATCGGCTACGCTCTCGGCGTCGATGGCATCAGCATCCTCATCGTGATGCTCACGACCTTCATCATCCCCATCGCGCTTTGGAGCGCGACCAAGGCCATCGAACACCGGGTCAAAGAGTTCGTCATCGCCGTCCTCGTTCTCGAGACGGCCATGATCGGCGCGCTGCTAGCCATCGACCTCTTCCTCTACTACGTGTTCTGGGAGGCCATGCTCATCCCGATGTACCTCCTCATCGGGATCTGGGGCGGCAAGAACCGGCTCTACGCCACGACCAAGTTCTTCATCTATACGATGGCAGGCTCGGTCCTGATGCTGGTCGCTATGGTCTACGTCTACCTGAAGGGGGGCGGCGTCTCGTCGGCCCTCGTCGACGTGGCGAACACGACCTTCACCTTCACGCGCGACGCCCCCTGGAAGAGCGAGCAGACGTGGCTCTTCCTCGCCTTCGCGCTCGCGTTCGCCATCAAGGTGCCGCTCTTCCCGCTGCACACGTGGTTGCCCGACGCGCACACGGAGGCGCCGACGGCCGGCTCGGTCATCCTGGCCGCCATCATGCTGAAGGTCGGCACCTACGGGTTCCTGCGCTTCGCGTTCCCGCTCTTCCCGTCCGCGGCGGGCTACTTCTCGCCACTCTTCCTAGTCCTGGCCGTGATCGGCATCGTGTACGGCGCCTTCTGCGCCTACAACCAGACCGACGTGAAGAAGCTGGTCGC
>JADMJS010000620.1 GCA_018780435.1 Myxococcales bacterium | reverse complement strand
CCGAATGATGATGCGCTCGCCGCTCACGACGGCCAGCGTGGCCTGCTCCTGGCCGCTACCACCGCAGCTGCCAAAATCGGTGCAGTCGCCGCTGCCGCTCTCGGTCGTGACCGTCGGCGTCGACGCGCTCGGGCACGCGCCGCGGTAGATCCCGAGCTTAGTGTCAAACGGCGCGAAGCCGCACGTGCTGATGGTCGCGTTGCCTGTGCACGACGCCGTCCACTCTCGCCAAACGTCGCGCTGGATTGCGCACGAGCCGCAGCCCACGCACGTCGTCGCGTTCACCGTCGACACGATCGTCGAGCCGGTGCTGATCGGGAGCCGATTCTCGCAATCGTCGCCCAGCAATCGCGCGGTGCAGACGCACTGAGAGGACACGGAGGCGCAGTCCAAGAACGTGCGATCGAAATTGCTGCATCGAAAATTGGTCAGACTTGGACCAAAACGCTGGGAAATGGCGCACCATGTTAGCAACGGCGCGGTCGTCGGTGGAATGCCGTTGAGCTGCGTGTTGGCGAGGTCCCTGTTGCGATGGCCAGCGTGAGGCGCCAGACGACAAGCGAAGCCTCAACTGACAAAACTCTCAAGTTCGACAGCCGACTGAAGGTGCTCGGAATCGTGCCGACCAATCGCGTGTTGTCGCGCAGGTACCTGCGACACAAACGGAGTGAGCCCGCCGCCGCCCGCTTGGTCTTCGTCTCACAGTTGCGTCAGGGCCGTCAGCTGCCCCACCGCGCTCGGAATCGTGCCCTTCAGGTCGTTGTCGGCCAATTCTCTGCGCACAACCACAAACCGTCAGCCCACAGCATCCAAAACGAGGGCTGTTGCCTCGTCGTTCAGACTCACAGGCTCCCTAACGCTATCAGCTCGCCCACGACGCTCGGAATCGTGCCCGTCAGACCGCGACCGCTCATGGACCTGTGGGCGAGCCGTGAGCGAACGAACGAGGCAACGCGACCACGCACAGAGCGATAACGTTGGTTCCATTGCACGACACGGCACCGCTGCACGGCTGGTTCGCTGCAAAGCGGGGGCAAAACGTCGTGCTGCAACCTGGTCGCCAAGTCAACAAAAAGACAAAAATTTCCAAATCAGCGAACTCACCGGTGGTGTTGTAGAGCTCCATCAGCGCCGCATGTTGCACGATGTCCAACTGCGCGGCGACGAGCGCGATCGACAGCGCGCTGAACAACGAGAAAAGGCTCATCCTTTTTTTGATTGCTGCTCGTTTTGTGAGCGCCGACGCCCTGCTGCATCCACACCGCGCGACGCCCGAGAACAAAAGACCTGACTAGTCCGCCCAGCGACGGATGATGCTCTGCTCTCCGCCGCACGCGATCATCGTGCACAGGCGGTCCGCGACTGTCCGGCGGTCGATTGTGCGGAATTCGGTATCCGCACGAAGAACCCCGCTCGCTCGATGTCCATGGCTCAAGCCGACGCTCGTTCTCTGCGAGCTCGTCTCGTCGCGTGTCGCATCGTTGCGGCAGTTGTTCGCGATCGTGACCATGTAGCGCGCTCGCTGGTGCAGCGGACGACATCAGATTGTCCTTGCTTTGTGCGAGGTTTTCCGGTCTGCAGAATGAAAATGAAAAAAAGCCGAAAAACCCAAGCGATGATCTGCTCGTTTTTGCGTGGGATTGCGACGCAGCGCCGCGTGTTCTTGTCAAACTTTTCACGGTTCACTCACCGGTACTGCTCGCAGTGGGTGTGCTTGGCGCAGCGGCCGCCTTCAATCTCGAAGGCTACTTTTCGACATTTGAGCGCGTGGCCAACGGGACGCGCTTCGCCGACGAGCAAACGACGTCACGAAGCGTGCCGATTCCGCCGGGTGGCGGCATCAGCGTGTTTGGCGGCACCGGCCCGTTTGCCGACGGCGGCAGCCTGGCGCTCATCATCTTCGGCACGCCATGCAAGATTGACTACTTTGCGACCTCGACCGTGGGCTTGGGCCTTTCGATGCTCCTTGGGATGAACATCAACTCGATGCCGGTCAAGCTGTGCTCGTTTGTGCGCGGCTCGAGCCGCCTCGCCTTCAGCGTCAGCCGCGGCACGTTTCCGAACCTGATCGATGTGCACGTGTCAGACGGGCTCAATTCGACCGTGCACAAGGACATCGACCATGGCCCCGTCAACAGCTCCCAAGCGGTGCACTACTTCATCGTCGTCGAGCCGGTCTTTTACACGCTCTTCGTTCGCCGCACCATGTACCGAGGCAGAATCGGCTTTCCCACCAGCGGCTCGGAGACCGCGTCGGTCGAAATCGCAGGCGAGAGCACCTCCGCCGTCGACGAAATCGGCACGTTCGTCACGACCTTGGGCGAAAACTTCACCGCGATCTATGACTCGTTCGACCTGAGCCCGGTGAAGCCTCCGACACCGCTCACTCCTCAGCCGCCGACGCCCAAGCCGACGCCCAAGCCGACGCCGACGCCGACGCCGCCGACGCCCACGCCCAAGCCTACGCCTGCGCCCGCGCCGACGCCGTCGCCGACGCCGTCGTCACCGTCGCCAACGCCCCCGTCGACGGCGGCTCTTGCTCCGACTCTTCCGTCCTCGGTTCAGGAGACCACTCTCGCGGTTGCTCCACCGCCCGTGTCGAACGCGACCACGAGCACGACCACGAGCACGACCACGAGCACGACCACGACCGACGTTACAACGCCCTCGTTGAACGCGACGTTCGCCGACATGAGCATGCTCGACGGCGAGTCGCTCGCGTTTGTCGGACTGATCGTTGGCGCCGTGCTCGGCTCGCTGTGCGTGCTGCTGCTCATCGCCGCCATCGTTATCGGCCTTCGGCGTCGCCCCAGCGTCGCCAAGCCGCCCGCCGAGGAGCAGAGTACCGGGCCAGAGTACGGCTCGATCTCGCTGAGGGACGTCCCCAGCCCCTCAACGTACAGCACGGCGCTGCAAGCGTCCTCAAGTGCCTCGTACAGCGCGGTGCCGCAAGCGTCGGCGATTGCGTCGCCAAAGGACACCCCCAGTGTCTCAACGTACGGCACGATGCAACCAGTGTACGCGACTGCCTCGCTGAGCCCCAGTCCCGCGGCGTACAGCGTGGTGCCGCAAGCGTCGGCGATCGCGTCGCTGAAGGACACCGCCATTCCCTCGTCGTACGGCGCGGTGCCGCAACCGTCGGCGATTGCGTCGCTGTACGTGGTCGGCTCCGTCGGCGCACCAGAGTACGACGCGGCGCCGCGCAGCAGCGACCGCTACGACTTGGCGACGCCGCCCGCCAACGAAGTCGCCGCACGCGCGGGTTTCTCTTGAACTGTTTGAAAACCTTTTTCACACCCCATCGGCTGGCCGCGCTTGCCCTTTCGCCGTCGATGCCTCGTCTGCTGGCGCCTGATTGCTCGCGCCCATCGCCGCTGCCACCGGCGCGACCGACTGTCTCTTCCGCGATTGTCCGGCGGTTGATTGTGCGGAATTTGGTATCCGCTCGCACGAAGAGAAGAACCCCGCCTCGATGTCCGTGGCTCAAGCCGACGCTCGTCATCTGCGAGCGCGTCTCGTCGCGTGCGTGACAGCTCGACAGTTGTTCGCGATCGTGACCATGTAGCACGCTCGCTGGTACAGCGGACGACATCAGATTGTCCTTGCTTTGTGCGAGGTTTCGCGGTCTGCAGAATGAAAAAAAAGCCGAAAAACCCAAGCGATGATCTACTCGTTCTTCCGTGCGATCTGTGACGCAGCGCCGCGTCTTCTTGTAGAACTTTGTCATGGTTCACTCAGACTCACACCGGTGCTGCTCGCAGTGGGTGTGCTCAGCGCAGCGGCCGCCTTCAACCTGGAAGGCTACTTCTCGGCTTTTGAGCGCGTGATCGGCGGGACGCGCTTCATCGACGAGCAAACGACGTCGCGGACCGTGCCGATGCCGCCGGGTGGCAACGTCACCACGTTTGGCGGCAGCCAAGCGCTGGTTGTTCTCAGCTCGCCATGCAAGATTGACTTCTTTGCGACCTCGACCGTGGGCTTTGGCCTGTCGATGTTCGTTGCGATGATCACCAACTCGACGACTCCGCTCAAGCTGTGCACGTTTGTGCGCGGCTCGAGCCGCCTCGCCGTGAGCGTCAGCCGCGGCTCGGCTCTGGATCTGGTCGACGTGCACGTGTCAAATGGGTCCAGTTCGACCGTGCACGATGACATCGACCTTAGTCTCTCGACGATCAACGACACCCGAGGGTTGCACTTTTTCATCGTCGTCGAGCCGCTCCGCTACTGGTTCTTCGTTCGCCGCATCATGTACCCAGGCAGACTTGGCTTTCCTACCAGCGGCTCGGAGACTGTGTCGGTCGAAATCGCAGGCGACAGCATCGCGTTCGTCGACAACATCGGCACGTTTGTCACGAGCTTGGGCGACAACATCACCACGATCTTTGACTCGTTCGACCTGAGCCCGGTGAAGCCTCCGACACCGCTCACTCCTCAGCCGCCGACGCCCAAGCCGACGCCGACGCTGCCGACTCCTGCGCCCGTGCCCACGCCTGCGCCGGCGCCCGCGCCGACGCCGTCGCCAACGCCGTCACCAACGCCCGCACCGTCGCCCTCGCCGGTGCTCGCGTCGAGTCCGGCGCCGTCGACGGCGGCTCTTGCTCCGACTCCTCCGTCCTCGGCGCAGGGGACCACTCTCGCGGTTGCTCCGCCGCCCTCGTCGCTGCTCGACACGAACGCGAGCACGAGCACGACCGCGACCGCGAGCACGAACACGAACACGACCACGACCACGAACACGAACACGACCACGATCAACGGAGCAACGCCCTCGTTGAACGCGACGCTCGCCGACATGGGCATGCTCGACGGTGAGTCGCTCGCGTTTGTCGGACTGATCGTCGGCGCCGTGCTCGGCTCGCTGTGCGTGCTGCTGCTCATCGCCGCCATCGTTATCGGCCTTCGGCGTCGCCCCAGCGTCGCCAAGCCGCCCGCCGAGGAGCAGAGTACCGGGCCAGAGTACGGCTCGATCTCGCTGAGGGACGTCCCCAGCCCCTCAACGTACAGCACGGCGCTGCAAGCGTCCTCAAGTGCCTCGTACAGCGCGGTGCCGCAAGCGTCGGCGATTGCGTCGCCAAAGGACACCCCCAGTGTCTCAACGTACGGCACGATGCAACCAGTGTACGCGACTGCCTCGCTGAGCCCCAGTCCCGCGGCGTACAGCGTGGTGCCGCAAGCGTCGGCGATCGCCTCGCTGAAGGACACCGCCAGTCCCCCGGGGTACGGCGCGGTGCCGCAACCGTCGGCGATTGCGTCGCTGTACGCGGTCGGCTCCGTCGGCGCACCAGAGTACGACGCGGTGCCGCGCAGCAGCAACCGCTACGACGTGGCGGCGCCACCGGCCAGCGAAGTTGCGGGTTTGTCTTGAACTGTTTGAAAGCCTTTTTCACACCCCATCAGCTGGCCGCGCTGGCCCTTTCGCCGTCGATGCCTCGTCTGCTGGCGCCTGATCGCTCGCGCCCATCGCCGCTGCCATCGGCGCG
>JADMJS010000187.1 GCA_018780435.1 Myxococcales bacterium | reverse complement strand
GACTCGGACTTCACCTGCGCTTCGAGGGCGCGCGTGAGTTCGGAGAGGGTGCCGTGCTGACGATAGAGCCCTTCGAGCGCGTCGAAGTCCGACGCCGCGAGATAGCGCTTGCGGAGCTCGTCGAAGGCCTTCTTGTGGCCGGTCTGGATGGCGAGGAGGCGACGCCAGACGTCGGCGGTGCGCTCTTCGTCCTTGAGTCGGGTGGAGATGACGGAGCCGAGCTTCTCCAGGAGCGCGACTTGGGCCGCGACGTCCGTCGACTGGTCCGCGCGGGCCGAGATGATGTCGGCGAGTTTGTCGTAGGCCTTGTCGCGCTCGTAGAGCTGCTCGAGCTGGGCGAGGGCTTCCGCGTGCGTCGGGTCCGTTTCGAGGATCTGCTCCCACAGGGAGACCGCGATCCGCGGCACGCGGATCTTCTCGCTCGCGAGTCCGGCGAGCTGGATCAGCGCATTCGTGCGGTCTTCGGTCGATCCGCCCGCGAGACGGATCTCAAGCTGGGCGACCTCGACGTACTGCTCCCACGTCTTTCGTTGTTCGTAGAGCTCCTTGAGCTTTCGTATGGCTTCGAGGTTCTGCCCATCGAGCTCAAGGATGGCCTGGTAGTGCTTGATGGCCTCCGACGCGTTCGAGAAGCGCTCCAGCATGATCGAGGCGATGCGGGCATGGAGACCGAGCTTCGTCTCGCCCGTCGCGTGGACGATGCGCTCCTGGAGGACCCGGACGAGGTCCGGCCAACGCTTCATGCCCTCATAAAGCTGCTCGAGCTGATCGAGCGCTTCGGCGTTCGAGGGATCGAGCTTCAGCAGCGCTTGGAGCTCGGCGATGACCTTGGTCTCGCTCTTGATGTACTCTCGGTAGATCCCGACCATCTCGAAGTGGAGCGCGACCGCGATCGCGACGTCACCGTCGACGGCGGCGAGGCGCTTCTTCAGGAGCTCGACGAGGCTGTGCCACTTCTCGGCGCCCACGTAGAGCTGACGCAGGCGGTCGAAGACCGTCTCGTCGGCAGGATCGTAGTTGTAGACCTCTTGCCAGAAGGCGAGCGCCTTGTCCTTCTTGTCGCGCTCCTCGGCGATGACGGCGAGCTTGCGCTTGATCTCGATGTCCTCAAGACCCTGCTTCTGAAAGAGCTCTTCGAGGCGGCGCCAGTTGTCGCGGCGGGCATAGAACTCAATGTAGAACTCGCCGACCATGCCACCCGAGTGGCCCGCGGCGTCCTGAACCCGACGGAAATAGACCTCAGCGCGGTCGAGGCTGTCGAGAACTCGCCAGTACAGGAGCCCTAGCTGGGCGTTGAGCCAATGCTTGATGCCCTCGTCGTCGTAGAGGCGTGCGGCGTTATCGACGAGGCGTAGAATCTTCTCCTTGTCGGGAGAATCCTTGATCGCCGGGAACACCGATTCGTAGACTGCCTTCAGGTCCGGGAGCTTTCGCTCGTCCAGAAGCGCGTTCTGGAGCTTCTCGAACGTCACGGCGTCCGTCGGGTTCTTGGCAATCGCGTCCCGCATCTCGGCGATGTCCATCAGCGGCTCTCCAGAGGGCTTGTCAAATTGGTGTGACTTGGGAGCGGCACCGTGGAGTGGCGCTCGCGACGATCGCTATTCTTGTAGCACGCGCCCCCGGGGTGGACAACCGCCCCCCCGTTCGAGAGGTCGTCTTCACGGAGGCCACGTGCTACCGTCCGACCCATGAACAAGGCCGTCCTGACCGCTCTTTATTCGTCTCTAGCGGCCCTCGCGGCCCACGCCGCGGGCTGTAAGAAAGATGGACCTCCCATCGAATCCGCCGGGGAGTCGACCGCCCCAAGCGCCCCGTCACCCGTACCGGTTCGCTTCGAGGCCGTCCGTTCGATCGTGGTCCCGACGGGCGAGGTGACCGGGGCACTCGCGCTCTCGCCGGATGGTGCACTGCTCGTCGTCGGCACGTCGGATGGCCTCGTCCACCTCGTCGCCACCGATGGAAAGGCGCCCATCACGACGCTCTCCGGGCACAGCGAAGCGACCTTCGAGGCGGCGTTTTCCGCGGACGGCAACGTGCTAGCGACGGCGGGTGCCGACAATCGCCTCCTGATCTGGGACGTGCCGACCCGAAAGCTGCTGCGGGACATCGCCGCGCACGATGGCGACGTGAAGGCGCTCGCGGTGAGCCCTGACGGTAAACACGTCGCCACCGGCTCGGTCGACGACGACGTCCGCGTATGGAGCACGGCGACGGGTAAGCGGACGCACACCTTCAAAGGCCACACGATGTCGGTCTACACGCTGCTCTTCGCGACTGACGGGAAGAGCCTCTACTCCGGCGCTCGTGACGCCACGGTCCGGCGCTGGAGCCTTGAGAACGGCGAGACCCTCGGCACCTCGCCGAAGCTCCCGAACTCGGTGATCGCGCTCGCGCACGTCCAGGCGCGGACGTTGCCGGAGCTCGAAGAGGTCCCAGGTGACGACGGGGACGACGACGGCAATTCGGACGGCGGCGATGGCGCCGGAGACGTCGGGGACGCTCCTGCGGAAGCGCCCGAAGCGCCGGCAGAGCTGTCGTCCTACGTGCTCGCTGTCGGCCTCGGTGGCCAGGTGAGCTGGCTGGCGCCGGACTCCCTGAAAGAGCTGGCCATGCGGGAGATCGGCACGTCGCGGCTGGTCGACGTCGTACCGCTCCCGGACGGTTCGCTCGTCATTGGCGAGCAGGATGGTCGGGTCGGCGTCTATCCCCGAGATCCTACCGCCGATGGGGTCGTGGCCGAGCCGACCCAGCTCGGCAAGGGGCCCATCGAGGGCCTCCGCATCGCACCCGATGGCAAGACGCTGTACATCGCCACCGCCCAAGGCGTCACGGCGGTCTCGCCGACGCGACCGACCGAGGCGGCGGGGAGCCTGCTCCCGACGCTCCCGAGACCGGGCGGCGGCGTCTGGGCGATGGCGACGGCCGGCAGTGCCACGAAGGAGCGCATCGCGGTCGTGAGCCGCGGGCGAGTGGCGCTGACCGAAGCGCCGACGTGGTCCATGCGCGTCCTCCCCCCCTTTGGCGTGGACGCGAGCGTGGTCGCGCTCAGCCCGGACGGCTCGCGTGTCTACGTCGGACTCGAAAACGGCGCGGTCTTTGACGCCGGCGACTTCGAAGGGACCGAGCTTGCCTCGACCGGGGGCGCGGTGCCCGAAGACCGGCCGGCCATCAAGAACCACTATCGCGAGGTGCGTGGGCTCGTGACGGCCGCTGGCGCCAAAGGGCCCGTACTCGTCTCGGCCGGGCGCGACAGCCGGATCGCGCTCGTCGACCCGGCGCGACTGCTGCCTACCCCGAAGGACGCGCCGGACGCTGACGCCCAGAGCCGCGAGAACCTGTCAGAACACTCAAGCCCGGTCGTGAGCCTCGCCGTCGATTCCAAGGGCACGCGGATCGCGAGTGCGGAGCGGGACGACGTCGCGGTCGTGCGTTCGCTCGAGAACGGCCACATCCTCTGGACACGGCTCGGACGTGAGATCCTGGGGATGGCCTTCTCGCCTGACGGCAAATCCCTCGGGTTCATCGAGAACGACCGCAGCATCGAGATCGTCAACTTGCATGCCTATCGAGAAGGCGTGACGGAGGAGGAGAAGAAGGGCCGGAACCGCTCTTTCTCCGGCAGCACAGTCGACCTCGTGGACTTCGCTTTCCACCCGACCTTGCCCGTCGCGTTGACCCTCGATGAGCTCGGGGAGCTCCGGGCCTGGTCCCTCACGGACGGCACGTCGCAAGCGGTCACCCCGGCCGGCAAGGCCAACCCGTGCTGTGTCCGCGCCCTGCCCTCCGGCCTCATCGCGACGGGCGCGCTCGACCCCAGCGGCTCGCTCAAGCTCTGGCGGCTGTCTCCCTGACCCGTCTGCGGCTCGTCAACAGCGCCCGCTTCAACGTTGCCGGGGCGTGAGCGTGACCGTGCGCGCCTCCGCGTTCACCACGATCTCGAAGTGCGACAAGAAGGTATTGCCGAGGAGACCGTCGGTACCGTCGTCGAAGTCCATCGCCGAGACGACGGACGCCTGAACGCCGTCGACGCGTGCGGGGCCGAGCATCAGACTGTCGAGCTTGACGCGGCGCGCCGTCGTGACGCCTCCCGCGGTCCCCACGTAGAAACGCTCGCCGCTTCGCCAGTCGAGGCCGGCCCTCTCCGCAAACTCGGCGGTCAGCGCGACCGACGATGCGCCGGTATCGAGGATCATCTTGGCCTTCACCATGTCGTTCACGAGGACCTCGACGATCATCACGTCGTCCTCACGCACGAACGGGACCACGGCCTTGCCACCTTCGATACGCTCGCGCGGACACCGGCCTCGCTCACGCAATCGGTTGGCTCGGACGCGAAGCTCAGGCCCCCCTTTCGGGCTCGCGAAGCCGAGTAGATCGTCGAGGACGTCCGCCGCGCGGCAGCCGTCGGTCGGCTCGACCAGGTCGGCCAGCGCGAGCGCAGCATCTTCGTGCCCTGGGTTCAACGTGACGGCCTGCTCGAGGTCCTGTCGCGCTTGAGCCGTTCCACCCGTTTCAAGCGCGAGGGCCCCCCGGACGGCGTAGCCCACGGCGGCCTCGGGGTGGTCCTTCACGTAGCGCTCGGCGAGCGCGAGGGCGTTGGGCCTGTCGCCGGCCTTTCGGTAGAGCTCGAGGACTCGTTCGGTGGTCTGCCGATCGGGCGGGCAACGGTCGACGACCCGGCTGAGCGCGGCGAGCGCTTCGTCCTCGAAGCCGGCCGCTGACAGATGGTCCGCGAGCGCCGTCGCGTTGGGCCGGTTGCAGACGTCCTTTTCGACGGCGACTCGGAGCCGCTCGATCTCGGCTTTGTGGGTTCCGTAGCGCTCTTCCTCGGCGCGCCGCTGCCGGTCGGCCCGTAGGACGATGGCGGTGACTGACGCGATGAGCAGCAGGATGCCGCCGCTCATCAGCCACCGATTTCGGGAGCGACGCCGGTACTCAGGGCCGAAGTGGTCGGGGCAGTAGGTGGCGCCGGCGAGCCACTGAGCGCAGGTCAAACACAGCTCGCGGCGACATCGTCCGCAGACGTCGACCGCTTCCCGGTCGGGATGGACGCCACACGCGCCCGTCCGCGCCCGCGCCGGGGTCGTGGAGGGTACGCCGGGAGTGTCGCTGCGGCCGTCGTCGCTCATCACGAACCTCCGGATGCGCGGCCAGGGGGCCGTGCGCCTGTCCCTTTACTTGTAGGTGACGGAGAGCACCTCGAAGACCTTCTTGCCCTTGGGCGCGTCGAAGCGGACCGTGTCGCCTTCTTCTTTGCCGATGAGCGCTCGCGCGAGGGGAGCGTCGTAGGAGATGAGCCCCGCCTTGGCGTCGGCTTCTTCACCGCCGACGATCTTGTAGACGATCTCCTCGTCGGAGTCCTCGTCCTGCAGCGTGACCGTCGCGCCGAACTGGATGCGGCTGGACGTGATCGCGGCTGGATCGACGACTTCGGCTCTCGAGAGCTTGTCCTCGATGTCCGAGATCATGGCGGCGATCATGGCCTGCTTCTCTT
>JADMJS010000213.1 GCA_018780435.1 Myxococcales bacterium | reverse complement strand
CGAGCCGGTCGGCGGCTTCGGGCGTCTTGCCCTGGACCTTGTAGCCGCCGAGCTGGTGGACGGACTGGGGCGTGAGCCCGATGTGGCCCATGACCGGGATCCCAGCCGCGACGAGGCGCTCGACCGTAGGCGCGATCTCGGCGCCGCCTTCGAGCTTGACCGACTCGGCGCCGCCCTCCTGCAGGAGGCGGCCGGCGTTGCGCAGCGCATCCTCCACGCTCGCCTGGTAGGACATGAAGGGCATGTCGGCGACGATGTGCGGGCCGACCAGCCCGCGGCCCCGAGCGACGGCGCGTGAGTGATAGACGATGTCGTCGACGGTGACGGGCAGGGTGCTGCGGTGGCCCTGAACGGCCATGCCGAGCGAATCGCCGACGAGCAGGATGTCGACGCCCGCTTTGGCAAAGAGGCGAGCGAAGGTCGCGTCGTAGCACGTGAGCATCGTAATGCGACGCTGCGTGCGCTTCATGTCGACGAGAGACGTGGTGGTCACGAGGGTGCGGGTCATAGGAACCTCCTCGACGGGCGTTGGCCTCGCCGGGCTCTTGGCTCGACCTCGACACCGCCCGCCGACCTGGGATGACCCCTCACCGCGAGCCCGAAGGCAGGACGGCCGAGTGAGCCTCCCGGCGGCCAGCGCCGAGGGGGTGAGTTCAGGCTAGTGGCTCCAGTGCGCCTGCGTCAACTGGCGAGTGAGCCGAGCCCGTCGCGGCGTCACACGCGGACGATGCGACGCTTCGGTACGGCCTTGTTCTTGGACGGTCCGTAGCAGGGTTGGAGAAGGTTAGGGATCTTGTCCTGGTGACAGGCGCACTGGCTACATCCCTTGTTCAGGAAGCCCAGAGACGCCCTTCGTACGCCTGCGAACGACTTGCCTTCGAGCTCGTTCCAATAGCCGATTCGTGCGGCCACATACCCGACCACGGCCATCGCCGTGGTGAGATGTTTGTCCGATTTGCTCATATGGTGTGCGAACTCACCGAGCTTCGCTGACCGCATCATCGCTTCGGTGCAGGACGGGAAGTAAGTCTCATGCTTCACCTCCTCGAGTACCTCGATCGCCTGCTTCAGGTGTCGGGCCGCCTTCTTGAAGAAGTCGTCGGCGGCCGACTTTCCGGCCTTGATGAGTGTCTCGCTATCGACATCACCGTCATTGCCCAGACTTTGACCCTCGATCTTCCCGCGTATCCCGTCGACGGCGAGATTGGCGACTGCAGCACCGGCGGAGATAGTCGACGTCATGGCCGTCTTCGTGAGGCTGGCGGTGGCATCCCCAATCGTCTTGGACACGTCGACGCTGGTGACGAGCAGGTTCAACGATCCATCGAAGGCCGTGTTTTGGAGACCCGCGACGATCCCCTGCGAGATCAGCGGAGAGAGGCCTGAAGTGATTGATGAGCCGGCCACGGACGTGCCGACGGACACCCCGAGGCTCAATCCACGACCGATGCCTTCGGCGACGAGCTCACCATTGGTCCTGCGGGTGATCGAGTTGCCGACGTAGTGGCGGAACCTTTTCAAGGGACCGGGTGAATCGTAGTAGCGAGCGGCGTCCGTGACGAGGACCTGGAACCGTTGTTTGGCGTCAGAATCCACGTTGCCTTGGAACTCTGCGGGATCGAGCAGGTCCTCGGCGAACGCCTGCCGGAGCTTAGTGAGCGCGTCCAGGTCCTTCTCGAGGGCCTTCGTCCGGCTGCAGAACGCCGTGATGTTGTCGCCGTTTCCGGTCGAGCCCTGGACGCGCTTCGTCGGCTTTGGCACCCCGGCCATGACGGGTCGGTAGCAGACCGACGTACACTTTCGGTGGTCGCCCTTCAGCGCGATCATCCCAAATACGAGTTGGTGGCGCTCCAGCATGGTGTCGAACGCTTTGATGTAGGCGATCTGAGTGTGTTTCAGATAGATCGCGAGGTCGATGGCGGGAATCAGATACAGCTCCGCCTTGCGGACCTCGTGCAGAAACTTCATCTGCTTCTTCAGGAGACCCACGACTTCGGAGCAGTGTGTGATCCTCCCGAACTCGATGGTCAATATCGCTTGCCCGAGCTCCTTGGCAGCACGACCGGCCTTCTGGAAGTGGTCGATGGCGCGACGGACCGAGTCGCAAGCAGAGACCGTGAGCTGTAGCTGTTCCGCCTCACCGTCGATCGACTCACGCGCATCCGGGTAGTCCTTCAGCCAGTTTCGCATCCGCTTCTTCCGAAACTGGTTCTTGATGACCCCTGTGACCGCCTCACCGACTTGGTTCGCCGCCCAAGTACCAGCGGCGAGCCCGGCCAGCGCAACCGGTGTTGCGATCCCCTTGGTCCCGGCCGCGATGCCGACCGCGCCCGCCGTGCTGGCGATCATGATGGTCCCGGTGATCCCGAGGCCGATGGCTGAGCTCGTCTTCTCGTTGTAGAGCTTCTGCTTGATCGAGTACTCGATCTGGCCGTCGATCTTGTGCCCGATGAAGTTGACGAGCTTGGTCCACGACTTGTCGTGGTTGGTGGAGGCAAGGTGGAGCCCGTCATCGAGCATCATCGTTGCGATCGAGTAGTCGTTCTGCATCTTGGGCTCCAGATCCCTGTCGATTCCTGTCCCCCAGGATGCCGCAGCCGCCGCGGCTTTTGAACTCGAAGAAGCTTGGGAGCCGACCAGCGAGGCCGCCGCGACGACCTACCTCGCTTGTCCTGACTGCCAGCTCTGGGCGAAGATCCGTCGACTTTCTCGCGCTCCAACGAGGCCCTATGCCTGACTCGCCCCGCCTCCTCTTACTCGCTGAACTGACCTGGCGTGAGGTCGCCGCCCTCGACCCCAGCCGAACCGTCGCTATCCTGCCCACCGGCGCGACGGAAGCGCACGGGCCCCATCTGCCTCTCGCCACCGACGTCATCATCGCAGACGCCATGGCGCGCGACGGCGGCCAGAGGCTCATCGAGGCCGGCTACGACGTCGTGTTATTGCCGACATTGCCCTACACCGCCGCCGACTTCGCAGCCGGTTTTGCGGGTACAGTCTCGGTTTCGACCGAGACTGAGACCGCGCTCATCGTCGACATCGGCCGCTCCCTCGCTCGCCACGGCCTCCACATCTTTGTGTTCGCCAACGCCCACCTCGATCCAGGGCATCTGAGCGCGCTCACGAGCGCCGCTGCACGGCTCGAGAGCGAGTACGGCCTCACGGTCGTTTTTCCGAACATCACGCGCCGCCCATGGGCACAACGGCTCGGTTCGGAGTTCATGAGCGGAGCCTGTCACGCGGGCTGTTTCGAGGGGTCGGTCGTCATGGCGGAGCGCCCCAGCCTCGTCCGGGAGGTCATTCGCGTGACGCTGCCCGAGAACCCCTCGTCACTGTCGGTCGCCATTCGAGGCGGAAAGCAGAGCTTCGAGGAGGCGGGTGGTCCGAACGCCTACTTCGGCGCGCCCGCCGTCGCGAGCGCCGAAGAGGGACGTGAGACCGTCGGCACTCTCGGCGTCATCCTCGCCGAAGCGGTGCTGATGCGGATAGGGCGCGTGAATGTGCAAGCGGGGCCTAAAGCCCCGACGTGACCCAAGACTCTCAGAGTCGCCCCAATGCCCACCCGACTCACGGGAACTTTCGTCACAGGATGGACCAAACACCCCGGTTTCTTGGGGCGTTTCATCCTGGCAGAACCTTTGCACACGCCGCGCCGACATGCACGAGACGCCCGCATCTGCCCCCGACGTCACCCCGGGGCAAAGCCCCGAGCTCCATTCACCCCCAGCCCCGCGGCAGGCGCGCTTCGGGCGATTCCGCGACTGGTGCGCCGACCTCTTCGGCCTCGATCTGCGCACATTGGCGCTCTTCCGAGTGTTGCTGGCGTCGCTCACGCTAGCCGACCTCTGGAACCGCCTCCCCGACATTGAGGCGTTCTATACGGACTTCGGGGTGCTCCCGCGCGCGACCTTCATCACGGAGTTCGCGAACCAAAACCTGCTGTCCTTCCACCTCTTCGGCGGCACGACTTTCTCGGTGGCGCTCCTCTTCGTCCTCCACGCCATCGTGGCGACGGCGCTCCTCATCGGCTGGCGCACGCGGCTCATGACCATCCTCGGCTGGGTGTTCTTGATGTCGCTCCATGGGCGCAACCCCTACGTGCTGCAGGGCGGCGACGTCCTGTTCCGAATGCTCTACTTCTGGGCCATGTTCCTGCCGCTCGGGGCCCGTTGGTCGGTCGACGCCGCGCTGGCGCAGACGGTCACCGCGCAGCCGAACCCGGCGAAACCACACCGGATCGCGGGCATCCCGACCCTCGCCATCATCCTCCAGACCTGCTTTGTCTACTGGTTCACGATGGCACTGAAGACGGGCGACGAGTGGTGGAAGGACTTCACCGCCGTCCACTACGCCCTCCACCTCGACCATTTCGCCACGCCGGTCGCCGAGTGGCTACGCACCTTCCCCACGGCGATGAAGGCGCTCACGATCTCGACCGCGTGGATCGAGATCCTCGTGCCGCTCATGGCCATCCTTGGAGGGCGTTTCCCGTTCTTCCGCTTGCTCGCGGTCGTCATGATGGTCGGCCTCCACGCCATTTTCGGCAGCGCGCTCAAGATCGGGCTCTTCCCTTACATCAGCTCGCTCTCCTGGATTGTGATGATCCCCGGCTGGTTCTGGGACAAGCTCGAAGCCCGCATCGATCGCACGCGAGAGTCGCTGACCTTCGTAGTTCGTAGCCTCGCGAGCGAACGCTGGGCTCGGCTGCTGAAGACGGGACTGCTCCTTCGGCGTGTCCGAATCGTCGAAGACGCTGACGCGGAGTACGACTTCCGGCTCATGTCCGAGAGCGGTCCCCTGACCGGGGCAGAGGCACTGCGCGCCGTGCTGCGGTCCAGCCCGCTCACCCGCTGGGTCTCTTTCCTGGCGCCTGTGCTGGCGCCGCTCGCTGGCGTCCTGCACCGCAGCGCGACCCGCGGCTGGACCGGTCGTCGCCTCGCCAGAGCCCGGCAGCCCATCGTGAACACCCGCTTCCACCCCGCGCTGCAGCTCCTGGTCTTCGGTCTGCTCACGTACGTGTTCTTCTGGAATGTCGGGACCTTGCAAAACCCGACCAAGATGAGCATCGGCGGCACTGAGCTCTCGCTTCACCCCGTCAAGATGAACAAGGACTTGCAGACGCTCGGCTACACGCTGCGCCTCGACCAGACCTGGAACATGTTCGCGCCGCGGCCCATGAAGGGCGACGGCTGGTTCGTGATGCCGGCGACGCTGTCGGACGGCCGCGTCATCGACCTCTTCCAAGATGGCGCCGAGGTCGCCTGGGAGAAGCCCGAGTCCGTGTCGAGCATGTACAAGAGCCAGCGCTGGCGTAAGTACCTGATGAACCTCTGGATGAAGAACTTCAAGAAGCACCGCCGCCACTACGGTCGCTACATGTGTCGACTGTGGGATCGCGAGCTGAAAGACCTTGCCGCGGAGCAGGCGCTGCCGAAGGGCGTCACCATCAAGAGCTTCCACCTGCTCTACATGAAGGAAGAGACCCTCGCGAGCGGCCC
>JADMJS010000244.1 GCA_018780435.1 Myxococcales bacterium | reverse complement strand
TCCTCGTGGCTGATGGTCAGCGGCGGGTTCGTCATGAAGTTGTTCCAGCGGGAGAAGGTGAAGAGCCCGTTCGCCTTGAAGTAGGCGTTCAGCTCTGCCATCGCCGGGTGCGTCCCGTTGTAGGGCGCGAGCGGCGTGCCGGCCTTGTCCTTCTGAAGCTCGACGATGCCGAAGAGGCCCGTGTTCCGGACGTTCAGGACCGATGGGTGCTTCTCCTTCATGCGGTGGAGATGCGCGCCGAGGACCTCGCCCATCTGGGCCGAGCGCTCGACGAGCTTGTCCTCGACCGTGATGTCGAGCACCGCCTCGGCGCACGCGAGCGCGACCGGGTGGCTGTTGTAGGTGAGGCCGCCGTAGAAGACGTTCTTACGGAAGTGGTCCGCGACGTGGTCCCGGAGGCCCATCGCGCCGAGCGGGAGGTAGCTCGACGTGAGCCCCTTCGCCATGGTGACGATGTCCGGGATGATGTCGCCGTGCTCGAAGCCGTACATCTTGCCCGTGCGGCCCATGCCGCCCATGACCTCGTCACAGACGAGGAGGATGCCGTACTTGTCGAGCAGTGCCCGCAGGCCCTGCAAGTAGCCTTTCGGCGGCGCGAGGATGCCGTTGGTGCCCGTCACCGACTCGATGAACATCGCGGCGATGGACTTCGGCCCCTCGTATTGGATGATCTCTTCGAGGTAGGTGAGATTGTTCGCCGTCTTCTCCTCGTCCGTCTTGCCGAACGAGAAGTTGTAGGGCTCGGGATCCATGACGTGAATGACGCCGGGCATGCCGGGCTCGGACGGGTGCCGTCGCGGGTCGCCGGTGAGCATCATGGTCGCGTTGCTCGCGCCGTGATAGCTGCGGTAACGCGCCAGGATCTTGAAGCGGCCCGTGTACATACGGGCGGCTTTGATCGCGTTCTCGTTCGCTTCGGCGCCGCCGAGCGTGAAGAAGAACGTATTGATGTCACCCGGCGTGAGCTGCGCCAGCTTCAGGCCGACGCGTGCCCGTACGGCCGTGGCCGTGACCGGCGACACGAAGATGAGCTCTTCGAGCTGCTTCGTGATCGCGGCGATGACGCGCTTGTCGCCGTGCCCGATGTTGACGCTCATGAGCTGACTGTTGAAGTCGAGGAAGCGCTTGCCATCGGCGGTCCAGAAGTAGACCCCCTCCGCACGCACCACCGGGAGCGGATCCACCGCGCCCGTCGCCGACCAAGCGTAGAGCGTGTGCTTCTTGCACAGCTCCACCATCGTCTGTCCGTCCATCTTGTTCCGTCCTTGTGCAGCTATCGTGATCGGGCCCGCGTCGATGTCATCTCTGCATGACCGGGATTGCAGGTGGGACCCTCAATTCATCCAGTTCTGGTCCTTCTGCAGGGCCCACTTGACCGTGATCTTGCGCGGGCGGGTCCAGAAGCGGAAGCCGTCCATGCCCGTGATGTTGCCATGACCGAACTTCGAGTGATTCCAACCGCCGAAGCCGAAGGGCTCACGCGGCACGGGCACGCCGATGTTCACGCCGACCATGCCGGCCTCGACGCGTTCGGTCACGTAGTCGGCCACCGCGCCGCTGGTCGTGTAGACGCAGGCCGCGTTGCCGTAGGGGTTCGCGTTCTCGATGGCGATGGCATCATCCAAGTTCTTCACGCGCACGATCGTGAGGACCGGCCCGAAGATCTCGTCTTTGGCCGCCGGAATGGCGGTCGTCGCGCCGTCGATGATGGTCGGCCCGACCCAGTAGCCACCGTCGTCGCCGCGCTTCTGGCGACCGTCGAGGAGGATCTTGGCGCCGCGCGCCTCCGCGTCGTTGATGAACCCGAGGATCCGCTCTTCGCTGGCCTTGTTGATGATGGGGCCCAGATCCTTGCCGACCTGAAGCTTGCCCGCCGACTCGGCGATGCGGTCGATGATCGGCTGCACGTCGCCGATCGCCAGGAGCACCGACGCCGCCATGCAGCGCTGGCCCGAGCAGCCCGTGAACGACGCGACCACGTTCTCGGCCGTGAGCTTCACGTCGGCGTCCGGCACGACCATGAGGTGGTTCTTGGCGCCGCCGAGGCAGAGCGCCTGCTTGCCCGAGGCCGACGCCCGCGCATAGACGTGGCGCGCGATCTTGGTCGAGCCGACGAAGCCCACCGCCTTGATGTCTTCGTGGTCACAGATGGCGTTTACCGCGTCGGCCGCGCCGTTCACGATGGCGAAGACGCCGCGAGGGAGACCCGCCTCTTCGAGGAGCTGCGCGAGCTTGATGGCGCCGAGCGGGACCTGCTCCGACGGCTTCAGGATGAAGGCATTGCCGCCCACGAGCGCCTGCGGGAGCATCCACAGCGGGACCATGATCGGGAAGTTGAAGGGCGTGATACCGGCGACGACCCCGAGCGGCTCGTGCGTCTCCGAGCAGTTCACGCCGCGTGACACGTCCATTTGTTCGCCGGCCTTCGCGTTCGGGAGCGAGGCGCCGAACTCGACGCACTCGATGCCCTTCATCACGCTGGCACGTGCTTCTTCGATGACCTTGCCATTCTCGTGCGAGACGAGCCAAGCAAGCTCCTCGAGATCGCGCTCCATGAGCTGCTTCAGCCGGAACATGACCTGCGCGCGCTCCTTGAGCGGCACGAGCGCCCAGCCCTTCTGGGCCGCTTTACACGCGTCGACGGCCGCCGCGACGTCACGGGCGTCCGAGAGGCAAACCTTGCTCATCGCTTTACCGTGGCGCGGGTTCTCGATCGGCATCCAATTGCCGGTGGCCGAGTCCTGCCACTCGCCGCCGATGTAGTTGCGAGCGGGGATCCATTCAGCGAAGTCGTAGGAGCGTGCGGTAAACGGAGGGATCATGGGGTCTGTCCTTTGGCGGCGCGCCGGCGGTGCCGGGGCTGAGATCGGGCGCCGGCGGCAATCCTAGCCACGCCCGCGATACGTCGTCGATGAGAATCGTGAAGGATTAGGCGCGACCGGAGGCCGCGAGCCCACCCGGGACCTTGTCGGTGCCGGCCGCCATGCGATCCTGCCAGGTGACCATCTCGGGCGCCTTGCGTACCTCGACCATCTCGATGCAGTCCGGGACGGGACAGACGAGCTGACAGAGGTTGCAGCCGACGCACTCGTCATTGAAGACCCACGGCACGCGGTCCGTGTGGGCGCCTTGGATGACCGGGACCGGGTGCTCCGGCAGGTGCGTATAGCCCGCCGCCGTCATCTCCGCGTCGGTCTGACCGCCGACGAAGATGCACTGGTGTGCGCCGTCCATACAGGCCGTGACGCAGACCCGGCAGCCGATGCACTTGTCCGGGTTGATCTTCGCGAGGCGGTGGTAGTTGAGGTCGAGCTCGCCCCACTCCTTGTACTGCGGGACCGCGCGGCCCACGAAGTCCATGACGCTCGCGTAGCCGTGCTCGTCGAGGTAGTCGGAGAGGCCCTCGATCATGTCTTCCACGATGCGATAGCCGTGGTGCATGACCGCCGTGCAGACCTGCACCGACGAGCAGCCGAGGGCGATGAACTCGGCCGCGTCCCGCCAGTTCGAAATGCCGCCGATGCCGGAGATCGGGATACCGAAGGCTTGCTCGCGAGCGAGCTGAGCGACCATGTGCTGCGCGATGGGCTTCACGGCCGGGCCGCAGTAGCCGCCGTTCGTCGACGCGTTGCCGACGCGGGGGTTCGGCACGAGCAGGTCGAGGTCGACGCCGATGATGCTCTTGATGGTGTTGATGAGCGACACGCCGTGGGCGCCGGACTTTCGGGCGGCCATGCCGGGCTCGAGGATGTCCCCGACGTTCGGCGTGAGCTTCACCAGCACCGGCTTGGACGCGAACTCGACCGCCCACGAGGCGATCTCGGTGAGCACGTCCGGCTCCTGCCCGACCGCCGACCCCATGCCGCGTTCGCACATGCCGTGCGGGCAGCCGAAGTTGAGCTCGTGGCCATCCGAGCCGGCGTCTTCGCAGCGCTCGATGATCTCCTTCCACTCGGCTTTGGTCTCGACCATCAGCGACGTGATGACCGCGTGTTTCGGGAAGCGGCGCTTGACCTCGCGGATCTCGCGCAGGTTCACCTCGAGCGGCCGGTCGGTGATGAGCTCGATGTTGTTGAGCCCGATCATGCGCTCGCGTCCGTGGTTCATCGCCCAGAAGCGCGACGAGACGTTGACGATCGGGTTGCCGAGCGTCTTCCAGACGGCGCCGCCCCAGCCCGCGTCGAAGGCGCGGCTGACTTGATCGCCGCTGTTCGCCGGGGGCGCGGACGCCAGCCAGAAGGGGTTCGGGGAGATGATTCCGCCGCAGTTTACGGTTAGGTCGGCCATGGTCGTCTCCCTAGCTCGCCAGCGCTGCCAGCATGTCGGCGACGGCCACCTTCGCTTCGGCGGCCGCGTTCACCACTTCTTTTCCACCGTTCACGCAATCGCCGCCGGCCCACACCTTGGGGTTGCCGGTCCGGTGCGTCGCCGGATCGACGACGACGCGGCCTTCGCCGTCGAGCTCGACGCCGGGGAAGGACCGCGCGAGGCCGCCCGTCGACTTGTCCTGACCGATCGCCAGCACGACGAGCTCCGCCGGGAGCACGACCTCGCCGTTCGGCGTGCCGAAACGCCCACCAACCAGAGCACCCACCCCGTCCCGCTCGATGGCGATGGGGCTGTGGTGCTGCACGAAGCGCACGCCGTCCTTTCGGGCGGAGGCGAGCTCGTGCGCATAGCCGGTCATCGCCGCTTCGTCCTTGCGATAGACCATCGCGACGTCGCCGCCGGGCCCGAGCAGGAGCGCGAGCTCGTGCGCGATGTCGAGCGCCGTGTTGCCGCCGCCGATGACGAGCGCGCGCCGCACGCCAGCCAAGTGGAACTGAGGATCCGTCTTGATCTTCGCGATGATGGCCGTCGCACCGACCACACCCGGGCCGTCGGCGCCGGGGACCTTGAGGCCCTTGTCGCCGCCGATCCCGAGGCCGAGGAAGACAGCGTCGAAGCCGGAGAGGAGCGCCGCCGGCGTGACGGAGCCGGGCTCGCCACCGCTCGACACGGGCGTGTTGGCGCGGAGCTCGACGCCTAGATCGAGGATCCATTGCGCTTCGGCGAGCCCCGCCGCCGCCGCCATCTTGTAGGGCGCGATGCCCGTGGTGTTGAGGCCGCCCGGGAAGGCGTCGCGCTCGAAGAGGACGGCTTCGTGGCCCTCCTGGACCAGGAGCGCGGCCGCCGCGAGCGACGCCGGGCCGCCGCCGACGAGCGCCACGCGCTTGCCAGTCTGGGCCTTGTTGGGCGCGAGGATGCCCTTGAGCCCGCCGCTCTCGAGAATGACCTCAGTCGCGTAGCGCTGGAGGCGCCCGATGGCGATCGGCGGCTCATGGAGGTGGTTGTAGACGCAGGCGCCCGCGCACAGCTCCTCGACCGGGCACACGCGCGAACACGAGTAGCCGAGGATGTTGGCCTTCAGGATGGTGCGCGCCGCGCCTTTCGTGTTGCCGGTCGCGATCTTGCGGATGAACTCCGGGATCGGGATCGCGGTCGGGCACGCCGTGATGCACGGCGCGTCCTCGCAGTAGAGGCAACGGTTGGCTTCGACCAGGGCATTGCCGGGCTCGTAGCGCGGCTTCCAGTCGGCGATTCGCTCCTCGAGCCGCCCGGGCGGCAAGGCGCCGGCGGCAGAAGCGGAGGTGACGGCGTCGGTCATGCGGATCCTTACGAAGCGGTTGAGACGTCGGGAAGTCGCAGGGCACTGGGGCGGGGAGTGAAGACCGACCCCAGGCGCATTCTGTGTCAGTTCGGTGACGGAGAGGACGGTAACACAGGACCCGAAAGCCGCAACTTGGAGCGCATCTCCGGGGCGACGGAGGCGGCCTCGTCAACGCGATGGTGCGCTATCGTCCACATCCGCAGTCGGCGCGACGCCGTGCCGCAACGCCTCGCCAATGATGGCGGCGGCGCCCGAGCCGCCATCGATGTAGGCGTCCACCCAGGCCGGGGCGAGCGACGCCTCGATCCCGTGCTCGCTCACAAGGACCGGCGCACCGTCACTGCTGGCCGCCAACACCCAGAAGCGACCGGCGATGAAGGCGAATCCACCGGGGAGCGGTTTCACGTCGCGCCTCGTCCCGAAGCGCCGTTCGATCCCATCAGCCCAGAGCGAGAGCGTCGGGCCGCTCCGGTCGCCCACGAGCGTCAGGGCGAAGAGTCGCCCGCCCGCGAGCCCGAGCTCGAGCACGGCGTGCACGTCGGCGACGCGCTCGTCACCACGCGACGTCACGAGGCGGAGGGTCATCGGCTCTCCGGGACCGTGTTCACAGGAATACGCCACCTCGTCGGCCGTCCGCACGAGGTGAGTCACGCGTCGGCACAGGGGGCCTGAGAGCAGGTCGTCGTCCGAGACGATCAGGCGCTCCCCGCCGTCCACTCTGGCGACGAAGACCACCCCACGGTCGCCGAACGCGCCGACGCGGTCGGGCGGCATCTCACGAAAAGGCGTCTCGCGTAGCGTCGTCCCACGCCTCCCCATGCGCAGGAGGTGGAGTGGCCCCCGAGGCTCGGTGCGCACCGTGAAGACCGCATCGCCATTGCGAGTGACGAGCGCCGTCCCAAACGCGGGGTGGGGGCCATGGCGTCCCTCGGGCGCTATGGCCCAGTAGCCGCTGGCGGTGCCCACGATCGCCGCCCACCGCGGGAGACCAGCCGCGTCGTCACCGAGCGCGGTCCCGACCAGCGCCGTGGCACTCAAGACCCGGCGTCCGGCGACGTGCAGGTGGTGGCGTCCCCGCCGCAGTCCCACGTAGGCAGGGCTACCGCCTGGGGTGAGCGCCACGCTCCGAATGGCGTCGAAGGCCGGGCCCACATGAGTGCCGCTCGGTTGCCTGAAGACAGCGTGCCAGCGCCCGTCGAGCCGTGCACCGTGAAGGACCTGCCCGCGATCGCCGACGGCGAGTGCACCCACCTCCGAGTAGGTCCCATCGGCCCGAGGCTCGGACTTGCCGTCACCGAGCAAGACGACCTGCCCGCCGAGCGTGGCGCCTTGGAGCGCCGCCCAACGCCCATTCGGAGACATCGAGAGGCTCGTCGGTCGCACGCGAACGACGTCGGTGAGCGCGACGCCGAAGGTGACGCGATCCGTGAAGGGGCCTCGCTCGACCGTGAGCAACGGGCCGCCGCGTTCATGGGCGGTCCAGGCGACCACGCGGGCCGCACAACCTCCGACGGCCAAGAGCAGGAGTCCAAGGTGGACCAGCCGGCTCCTCAACGCCGCCACGGGCCCCACTCCGGAGTATTGGCCGCACGGTGCCGTTGCGGCTCGACGGAGAGGCTTCGGTTGTCGATGAACGGGGGCGACGCCGTTTCAACTCGATGCCCCTCGGGCGTCGTGAGGACGACCCCCGGCCACGCGATCGACGCGTCCACGAGCGCGAGGCCGAGCACCTCGCCGAGTACGGGGCTCCGGTCGCGGTGAAGGACCCGGCCCACGCGCTCGCTCCCGCCGATCAGCAGCTCCGAGCCGGGCGTCGCGTCGGCATCACCCGTGATCCAAACCACCAGACGGTCGGGCGCACGCACGGTCCGCTTGGCGGGGTCGACACGATGGAGGAGCTGCAACTCTGCGGCGGTGAGGTCTGAGACGCCCCCATGGCGGACGCAGAAGTGACCATTCTCGAGCGCGGCTCGGTCGAGGACCGCAGACGCAACCTTTGCCGACGTGACGCCCTGATCCCGGTCCCATATCCCGAGCACGACGGCTGCGTCTCGTAGCCCCAGGACGTACCGTGCCGCCGATGCCGGACGCGCCCATAGTTCGTACCCGAACTCGCCCGTCGTGCTCGTTCGCACGAGCCACTCGCCGTCGGGTAGCTCGAGCGCGGTCTGAAATGGGACACCAACCACGGCGGGCCCGAACACCGCGGTGGCCGCCTCCCACGCGAAGGGGCCATGGATCCCGACCCTGACGAGCTCGTCGCGAGGGCGAAGCCGTGCTCCGGAGGGTGCGGCCATCGCCAGGAGCGCGGGCGCCGGCTCGAAGCCAAGCCGCGCATCGACGCTGAGCGTGAACTCGTCCCGGTCCCGGAGGATGACCAGGTCCGCGAGTGGGCGGCCGTCCGGATCGAGCCACAGCGCCGGTTGCACACGCCCATCCCGGACTCGTAGCGGGCCGGCGATGAGCTGGTCCACCACGTCCCAGGCGTCATCTCCAGCCATAGTGAAGAGCTGGCCGGGGAGACCCTCGCAGAGCCAGAGCGAGGTCCTGAGGAGGTGGTCCGGCGTCACGGGTAGTCCTCCACCGCCCACGCGACGACCGTCCCCACGGTCCTGAGCATTCGGCGCCGCTCGCGACCCGTTGGCAAAGGCCGGCCGAAGGCGTGCTCGAGGCTCACGATGAGCTCGAGCGCGTCCACCGAGTCGAGCGCGAGACCGGTCCCGAAGAGGGGGACGTCGGGCTGAATCGCATCCGGGTGGAGGTCGAGGTGGAGACGTTCCAGCAAGACGGTCCGTACGGCCGCGAGAGCCGCACGCCGCCTCGCGACGTAGGCTTCGAGCTCCGGTGACAGCACGAGCGTCATGGCTCTCCCCGCACGATGACGAGCGCGACTGTGCCCTCCGGCGCGTCGGCGACGAGGAGCACGTGCCGGTGCGCGCCGGACCGGACCGCGGAGGCCGCCTCGGTCAAGGCCAGCGACGACGCGTAGCTCGGTGCCATGGGAGCCAACGCGTGCATCGACACCACGTCGGCCGCACCCAGCGCTCGCGTCACCACGGCGCCGGCGGTCGACGTCACGATCAGGTCGGGCGCGCTGAGACCTGCTTCCGACAGCGCCATCGCCGCGGCCTTGGCGAGCGTTCCGGGCGCTCCGAGGGACGCCGACGCGAGCCGTACGGGCGAGGGCGAACGACTCAGAACCACGCAGGCGGCCCCCGACGGATCGCCCTCGAGCTCGGCTTCATCGGCACCGCCACAGACGAAGGCGTCCGCGTCGACGCGACGGTGGAGCGCGTCGAACGCGAGCATGGCGGCCATGAGCCCCGCTGCCGGCCCGCTCGCGAGGACGATGTGCGGCCCCGTGAGCCCGAGCACGCGTGCCACGCCCCCCGCGGCCGCGTTCGGGACGAGGTGCGGGATCGTCGTCGCGTCGGCCGCTGCTCGGCCTCGCTCGGCGAGGCTACGTTCGAAGCGCGCGTAGTTGGAGGGCGAGAGCGCCGTGGCAGCGGCGACGAGCCCGACCCGTTCCGAGCCGCGGATACCCGACTCGGTGAGGGCGCTCGCGGCAGCGTCGATCCAGAGGCGCATGAGTGGTGTCGCGCCACGGAGGTCGTGCCTGCGCTCGAGCGCCGAGAGCGCCGAGTCGTGGCCGTATCCACTGGACCGCGACAGCCCCTTCGCACCGATCCCGTGAACATAAACTCGCGGCGCCTCACGAGGCGGCGCTCCCGCGCGCGGCCGGCGAGTCAGCACCAAGACGGCGTTCGCGCCGCCGAACGCCGCGTTGACCGACAGCGCCGTCTCGTGGGGAACGGGGCCCGGGACTCTGAACAGCAAGGGTGGCGATCCGAAGCGCAGCTCGGACACCGTGGTCGCGGCGGGGAGGCTCTGGCGTTCGAGACCCATCACGGCGAGGACGGCTTCGAGCGCACCAGCGGCCGTCTGGGTGTGACCGATGAGCGCCTTGGGCGCCACCACGTGAACGGGATGGGCCCCGAAGACCCGAGCGAGTCCGCGCCACTCCGCCGCGTCATTGCCAGCGCTGCCGGTCCCATGAGTACTCACGGCGTCGACGTCTGCCGCCGGCAGGCCGGCATCGGCGAGCGCGGCCTCGACCGTCCTCGCGAGGCGCGCGCCGGAAGGCTCCGGGGCCGCTTCATGGAAGCCGTCCGTCGAGAGTGCGGTGCCGCCGAGGAACGCGAGCGGTTCGGCGCTCCCGCGCTCGAGGACGCAGAACGCCGCGCCATCGCCGAGGACGACCCCGGCCGGGAGCCCGAAAGGCCGGCACTTGTCGCGAGCGAGGACACCGAGCGAGTGAAAACCCCAGAGTTCGTGGTGACCGAGGGCGTGGCTCCCTCCGGCGAGGACGAAGTCCGCGCGCCCCGCGAGGAGGAGCTCTCGCCCCGTCGCCAACGCCGCCGTCGATCCGGAACACGCCGTGCCGAACGCGAGCCGCGGTCCAGGCCATGCCAGCGCGTCCCCGACGCGCCCGAGGAGGGCGTCGAGCCGACGTGCGGTCCCGACGACCGTGAGGCCGATGAGGAGCGCGCTCCTCGGGCCCGGTGTGACACCGGCATGCGCGATCGCTTCGCGAGCCGCCGCGACGGCAAAACGAACGACCCGATCGGCATCGTCCTCGAGCGCGTCCGCGTCAGGGACCAGCGCCGCAAAGGCCGGACCGTCGGGTCTCGACGCGTCGAAGCGGGTGATGGGCCTCTGGCAGTCTCGCCCCTCGAAGGCGGCCGCCAGTCGCTCGGCGCCGACGCCGTAGCCCGAGACCGCGCCGTATCCGGTGACCGCCACCGCTGCGATCATGGCGTCTTGCCGACCCCCACGAGCAGGACGATGAGACCGACGATGAGGGCAATGGCGCCCAAGGTCGCGATGATGAGGAGACCAATGGAGCCTGTCGCAGCGCCCGCGAAGCCACCGATGAGGAGGAGCCCACCCCCGACACCCATCGTGATGCCGCCCGCCACCTTCAGCTCCCTGGCATATCGAGCGGCCGCAGCCCGCTCGGACCGCTCTCCCGACATCGCTTGTGCGATGCGAATCCGCTCCGCTTGTTCGTCAGGCGTCTCGGCTGGCGGCGTGTCCCCCACCGGTGCGGGCGGCGTCTCGCTGCGGTGCGCCCGAAACTGCGAAGCGAGCAACGCCCGAGTCTCCGGATCGGACGCGAAGCGCCGCTCGAAGCGCCGGACGGCCGAGACCGTATCGTCGATGACGATGGACGGGGGCTGATGGATGAGGCGTGCGCCTTGTTCCCGGACGAGCCGTTCGAGCTGCCGGCGGCGTGGTTCCGCGACGCCGAGTGACTCGGCAGGCCCCACGAGGCCCGCGGCGAGGCTCTCGAGGAAGTCTGGCTCGCGTCGTAGTCGTTCTCGGAGCTCGTGCCGGGCGGTCACGTCGAGGTTCTCGATGTGCTCCGTCATTCCGAGTACGCCGCGATCCATCGCCGGCATCGCTTCGGCGAGCCGGCGCTGGACGCGGCTCTCGGATTGCCACTCTGGGGTGAGGTCGGAGTACGCGCTCGACGTGAAGAGGGCCAGCAGACTGTCGCGGAACAGCTCGGCGGCGCTGTCGGCCAGCGGCACCTTGAGTGGCGCGTTGCGGATGACGTCGACGGTACGGTCGTAACGCTCGAGGTGCTCCTCGAGATCCCGCGGCGCTAGCGACGGCCCCATGGCGAGTGGGGTCGCGCAGCCAACGTCGAAGAGTGACGCGAGGCCAGCTCCCGTCAGGCCGCTCATGAAGCTTCTACGTTCCATTCTCTTCCTCCTGCTTTACGGGCGCTCGACTCGAGCACAGAGAGGGCCTCTCCGCAACCATCAGACGGTGGATGAGCCCGACGTCACTTTCGTTGACTCGACCGACTAGTCAGTCTAGTTTCCGCGCCAAACCGACTGGTCGGTCTAGTTTCGATACTCAGCCCGAGGTGACGATGAGCGCGACGGAAGAACGACTGGCCTGTGACGTGACGACGAGCGGCCCGCCACCGGAGCCGCTTGCCGAGGCGCCTGCTAAGGGCAGTAAACGTCGCGCCACACGCGCCGAGAGACGCCACGCCATCCGAAAGGCCGCCTACAAGTGCTTTGCGCAGCAGGGCTACCACGGCACTACCATCGACGACATCTGCGACACCGCCGGGACCTCGAAGGGCGCCTTCTACTGGTACTTCAAGAGCAAGTCCGAGGTCTTCGTCGACATCCTCGACGCGTGGGCTGCGGAGGTCGAAGGCGAGATGGCGCGACAGTTTCGGAGCGCCATGCAAGCCGAGCGCCCCTTCCTGGCGATCGCCGAAGCGCTCGCCCGGGAGGCACGCCGCAGCCGACGTATCGTCCCCATCTGGGTCGAGTTCATCGCGGAAGCGTCGCGCGAACCCGAGGCGCGGAAGGCGCTCTCGAGCTTCTACAGCCGCCTTCATCGTGTGCTGACGGAGCTGCTCGAGCTCGCGCTCGACGACTCCTTCAGCCCGGCCGAGACGAGCGCCGCCGCCGCCTCCGCGCTGGCCGGCTTCTTCGGGCTGCTCTGTCAGGAGGTCGCCAATCCAGATGAGCAGGCCTTCGAGAACGTGATGCGCGGGGTGATGGGCGTCTTCGAGCGTCTGGCGACGCGGGGTGAGGGTTCACGATGAGCAGCAAGACCAACGACGGCGCGACGAACGCCGCCCAAGACGACGCGTCCTTCACTCGATTCGATTCCAAAGGCCTGGAGGATGTCATGACACGACTCGACGCTGGCGCTCTCGGCACCGAACCTGACATGGCACAGTCCATCCTCGACCGAATTGGTCGCCGGGCCTCCGGGTGGGAGTCACCGCGGCTCCAACGCGTCCGGGCCGCGCTCGGTGAGCCCGAGCCCAGCCCATCGTCGCCCGCGCCACGTCCTGGACTGATTCAGGCCATCGACGTCGGCACGGCCCGCGTCGCGTTGACCTTTGCCGGCCAAGCGTCCGAGTACATCGATGCGCTCGCGGAGTACGCCGAGCGCTGCCCGGCGGTACGTACGCTCATCGCCCTCGTGGACGAGCGCCTGAGCCGTGCGCTACGCGGCCTCCCGCCCTTCGAACGCGCGCTCTTCGGCGCCGGTCTCGCCCTCCGCGAGTGGGTCGCCTCCCCGGATCGCCGCCCGTCCGCCGACATGCTCGCGCAGTCCAACGTCTCGCAAGCCTTCATCTTCACGACCCAGGTCGCGGCCCTCCTCGACCTCGCCCAGCAGGGCCTCGGCCCGGAGCAGCTCCGACCGGTCGTCGCCGCGGGGCACAGTCAGGGCGTCATGGCCGCCGTCTTCGCGTCCGAAGCCTGGGGCCGGCCCGGTGAGCTCGACCGCGCGGCGGAGCTGGCGGAGTGGTTCTTCTGGCAAGGGCTCCGTATGCATCAGTGTACGGCGTCGGTCGCACCGCCGCCGGACGTCGTGGCGCGCGCGCTCGCCGAAGGCCAGCGGAGTCCGACGCCGATGGCCGCCATCGCCGGACTGACCGCCGCGGAGCTGAACGCGGCCATCGCGGAGGAGACGGCCGCGGGTCCCGCGCTGTCCATCACCCATAGCCTCGAGAACGGGCGACTTCGCCACGCCGTCAGCGGCAAACCCGAGGACCTCGAGCGACTCCGGCGGTCTCTCGCGCGAACCACGGAGGCCGGAAAAGCCGCCCAGAAGCGTGGGCGCCACGGAGGCCGACTCCCGATGCCGCAGTGGGAGTACCTCCCCGTCAGCGGCGCCTACCACTCGCCCGCGATGGCGCCCGGCTATGACGCCGTTCAAGACGACCTCGATCGGCTCGGGATCGTCATCGACGGGTCGGATCTCATCTTCCCCGTCCTCGACCCCGCCACCGGAGAGCCCTTCCCCGCCAACGGCGACCTCGTCCCGCGCCTGCTCGAGCTCCAGTTCCTAAGGCCGGTCCGATGGACCTGCTGCGCCGCGGGCCTCCTCGAGCAAGGCGCCACTCACCTCATCGACCTGGGCCCAGGCGATGGCGTCATGCGCCTCACCGCCGCGGCGATTCGAGGGGAAGCCGCCGTCGCGCTGACCGCGACCACCGCCGCTGGGCGAGCCGCGCTGCTGAACGCGGCACCGCTCCCGCCGCTGCCGTCGCCGTACACTGCATTTACGCCCGGCCGTTCCAAAGACGGTCTCCATGCCGAGACGGCTTTCACGCGCTTCACCGGTCGCGCTCCCTACTTCCTGCCCGGCATGACGCCCACCACCGTCGAGGCTCCACTCGTCGCTGCTGCCGCCAACGCCGGTTATGTCGCTGAGCTCGCCGGCGGCGGACAGGTCACCGAAGCAATCCTGCGCGCCCGGCTCACGGAGCTCCGAGACACCCTCGCCCCGGGCGCGGGCGTCGTCCTCAACACGCTCTTCCTCGATCCCTACCTCTGGAAGCTGCACTGCGGTGGCGCCGAGCCGCTCGTCTGCCGGCTCCGCGCCGAGGGCTTCCCGCTCCACGGCGTGACCATCTCGGCCGGCATGCCGCCCGTGGAGGAGGCCGCCGCGTTGCTGCGAACCTTCGTGGCATCGGGCCTCTGGCTGAACGCCGTCAAGCCGGGCACGTCGGACCAGATCCGGCATGCGCTCGCTATCGCTGACGCCGTCCCCGAACTCACGCTCGTCATTCAGATCGAAGGCGGCAAGGCCGGCGGTCACCACAGCTTCGAAGACCTCGATGACCTCCTCATCACGCACTACGCCGCCCTCAGAACCCGCCGCAACGTCATCGTCGCGGTCGGTGGCGGCGTCGGCACGCCGGAGCGGGGAACGGCCCTCCTGAGCGGCTCCTGGAGCCACGCCTATGGGCTCCCGGCGATGCCCGTCGACGCCGTGTTCATCGGCACCGCCGTCATGGCCGTGCGCGAGGCGGCCACCTCGCCCGCGGTCAAAGCCGCACTCGTCGCCGCGCCTGGGACGACGCGTTGGGTCAAGGACGGCGACCGCGCCGGCGGGCTCACGTCCGGCCGCAGTGGCCTCGATGCCCCCATCTACTACCTCGACAATGCCGCCTCCCGCTTCAGCCGCCTCCTCGACACCCTCGATCTGAGCCCCGCGGCGCTCGCAGCTCAGAAGCCCGCGCTCATCGCGGCCCTGGCCGAGACCGCCAAGCCCTACTTCGGCGACGCCAGCACGATGACCTGGCGAGAGCTGCTCCAGCGCTACATCGCGCTCGCCGCGATCGGCCGACCGAACGGCGAGAGCGCCGCGTATTCGGACGGGATCTGGCCCGACGCCTCCTGGCGACGTCGCTTCGGCGCGCTCATCCGCCGCGCCGAGAGTCGCGTCGCGCCGCGCCAGCCGACTCCCCGGCCGGTGGGTTCTCTCCCGTCGCGCCCGCCAGCGCGCCGCTTCGAGTCGGCCGTCGACGACGCGTCCTTCTCGGACCCGGCGGGCACCTTGGCGTGCCTCGACGCGCGATACCCTCGATTCGCGGGCACCGTGGTCGGAGACGACGACGCCGAGTTCTTCGTCCGCACCTGCCGATCCCCCGGCAAACCCGCGAACTTCATCCCCGTCATCGACGGCGAGCTGCGGCGTGCCTTCCGCTCCGACGCGCTCTGGCAGTCGCACGACGCGCGGTACCCGGCGTCGAGCGTGCTCACGATCCCCGGACCCGACGGGACCCTCGGGATCACTGCCGCGGGCGAACCGGTCGCGTCTCTGTTCGCGCGCTTCGACGCGGCGCTCCTGCCCACCGTGCCCTCCGGTCCGCGTTCCGCCGTCGCTGCGCGCGCCGAGTCAGTCTCGTCGCCCTTCCAAACGCGCGCCGACCTCGACGCGTTGCTGACCGAAGGCGCCCTCTCTGACGCGTTCAGGGCCCGGGATGCGGTCGACCTATCGACTGGGCGACGCTACGAAAGTCCCCTCACCGCCGCCTTCCGCCCTGGTCCGTCACGTCGGCTGACCTGGTCCAAGGACGATCACGGCCACCTCGTGTCCATCGCGCTCGCGGCGGACCCGGCTATCGCCCACGGCACCGCCCGCGCGGCCATGACCCCAGCCGGCCTCGACGCCGCCCTCGTCTCCGTGTGTGCACTCACGGGTGAACCCGTCGCCCTCGACCTCGCGCTCGACCTGCGAGTGACGACACCCGAGGGAGCCACGCGACGACTGCCCGCCCTCGTCTGGGACCGCGCGCGTTACGTCCGCGCCCAGGCGCGCTTCTACGGTGAGCTCCTCTTCGGACGCGCCTGCGATGTCGTCGCGCCCTTCGAGACGGCTGGGGCGTCTGGCCGCCTCGGCGCCGATCACCTGCACGCGTTCCTGGCGGCGACCCGTGACGACTCCCGTGGCCTCCACGAAGAGGCACCTCTCGCGATGGCCTTCCCGCTCGCGTGGGAGGCCATCTTCGCCGCCCTGGCCGGCGCCGATTGCGACGTCCTCTCGCTCCTCCACGAAGAGAACCGCCTCGAGGCCGGGCCGGCGTGGCCATTGCGTGTCGGTGAGCTTTACACCGCCACCGCCACCATCACCCGGATGGAGCCAACCGGCGCCGGACGCCGCATCGCGATCGCGGCGCAGCTTCACCGGGAGTCGCAGCTCGTCGCGACGGTCGTGAGCCGCTTCATCGTGCGCGGAGAGGCCTGCACCGTCGCCCGTGCCCGCGAGCACGAGACCTTCACGCTTCTGCTGCCGACGTCCGTGGAGCGCGACTTCCTGACGGCACAGCCGTGGCACGCGCCGCTCGCCAAGAGCGCGCTCACGCTGCCTCTGGGGACCCCGCTCACCCTTGAGCTCGAGGTCGAGGAAGAGCACGTCGGCACCGAGCGCCGCTACGGCGCCCGTGGGCGATTGTGCTGCAATGACCAGATGTTGGCGGCCATCAACCTGCCGCTCTCGGGCGCCCACGCGAAGAACCCGGTCCTCGAAGTCGCTCGCCTCCTCGCCGCCCCTGCCGCGCCGCGCCCGCTCACGGACGCGCGTGACCTCGGCGCCCTCGTCGCCGTCGCGCCTCGGGACCTGCTCCCGTACGCGCTCGCGAGCGGCGACCTGAACCCCATCCACCTCGACGCTGCGGTCGCCCAGTACGCCGGCCTCACCAGCACGATCGTTCATGGCGCCTTTACCGCATCCACCGCGCTCCACCGGGCCGTGCGTCTCGCCTGTGACGGCGACGCGTCCCGCCTCCGAAGCGCACAGCTCGCCTTCCTGGCGCCGGTTTTTCCCGGCGAGAGCCTCTCGGTCAGGGCGACGCAGACGGCCGTCTGTGATGGTGGCCCCGTCCTCAACGTGACGGTCACCGTGTCCCGCGACGGCGATGAGGTCCCCGTCCTCTCGGGCGCCGTCACGCTCGCCGCGCCGCGCATCGTCTACACCTGTCCCGGACAGGGCATCCAAGCCCAATCGATGGGCATGAACGGCTACGCTCGTTCGCGCGCCGCCCGCGCCGTGTGGGACGACGCCGAGCGGATCTGCCGGGAACAGCTCGGCTTTTCACTGCTCGACGTGGTCCGACACAGCCCGCGCGAGCTCGAAATCCGTGGCCGCACGCTCGTCCATCCGAAGGGCGTGCTCTATCTCACGCAGTTCACGCAGGTCGCGATGGCGGTCCTCGCCGTGGCCCAGGTCGCCGAGCTCCGGGAGCGCGGCGCGCTGAGCCCGGACGGCCTCTTCTGCGGCCACAGCGTCGGCGAGTACGCGGCGCTTGGAGCCGTCGCGGGCGTCGTCCCTCTGGCCGCGCTCGTCACGGTCGTCTACGAGCGTGGTCTCACCATGGACCGGCTCGTCGCCCGCGACGCCTCGGGCGCGTCGCCTTACGCGATGAGCGTCGCGCGCCCGAACGTCGCCGGTCTCGACGAGGCCGGCCTGCTCGCGCTCGTCGCCCAGATCCGCGTCGAGACCGGCCTCGGCCTCGAGGTCGTGAACTTCAACGTGCGCGGCCGCCAGTACTCCGTGACCGGACACGTCCCCGCCCTCGACGCGCTCGAACGAGCGCTCGTGGCCCGGAGCGGCGGGAGCCGCGTCGCGCCGCTCGTGCGTGTCCCCGGCGTCGACGTGCCCTTCCACTCAACGCTCCTTCGCGACGGCGTCGTCGCGTTCCGGGAGACCCTTCGCCGCGTCCTCCCGGAGGACGTCGCACCGGAGCGGCTCGTCGGGCGCTACTTGCCGAACCTGGTCGCTATCCCCTTCGAAGTGACCCGCGAGTTCGCCAAGACGGTCTTGTCGGCGTCCGACTCCCCGGAGATCAGCGCGCTCCTCGCCGTCTGGGACGAGACCCCCGCTCCCGAACGGGCACGCACCCTCCTCATCGAGCTGCTCGCGTACCAATTCGCGTCCCCGGTTCGCTGGATCGAGACCCAGGACCGCCTCTTCGACGCCGACTCGGGCGTCGACGTCTTCGTCGAGCTCGGCCTCGCCGCGTCGCCGACCGTCGCGAGTATGGCGCGCGCCACCCTCGACCTCGAACCCGGCCGGCTTCGTCGCCCGAAGATCCTGAACAGCGAAGCGCAGTTCGAGGAGCTCTTCGGTCCCTTGCCGGTCGCGCCCCGCCCTGTCGACGGCGCCGTGGCCGCGCCCGCTCTCGACGGCGCCGTCGCGGTCGCGCCCGCTGCCTCGCCGAGTTCACCCGTCGTCGCTCGCGTGAACGCCCCCGTCACGGACGTCGCTATCGGCGCCGACGACGCGGTCTTCACCATCATCGCGCAACACGCCCGCGTCCGCGCCGAACAGCTCGACCGCCGCGAGACGCTCGAAGAGGTCCTCGGCGGCAACTCCGCGCGCCGCAATCAGGTGCTCGCCGACCTCGGCGCCGAGCTCGGTGGTGGCGTCATTGACGGCGCTCAGTCGATGACGCTCGAGGCGCTCGCGGCCGCGTGCAAGTCGCGGACACCCGGGTACTCCGGCCCCGGCGCGTACCTCGCCCCGGCGTTCGACGCGGCGGTCGCCCGCGCGCTCGGCGCCGCTCGCATCGGACGCAAGGACATCGAAGCGCACCTCACCTCCACGCTCGGACTCGGCCCGGGTCGCAGCGCCGCCGTCCTGAACCGAATCCTCCTCGCGTCGCGGCCTGGCGACTCGACCCGCGGCGGCGCCCTCAGCGAGCTGCCGCCTCCCGGTGGCCCGAACCGCGACGCCGCGCTCGCCTGGACCACCGCCGTCGCCGAACGCTACGCCAGCGAGGTCGGGATCGCGCTGACGCGAGCCGGTGACGCTCCGGCCGGCGGTGCCGTCGTCGACTCCGCCGCCCTCGCGGCGCTCGAAGCCCGGCTACTCGGCCCGCAGGGGATCCTGACCCGTAACGCCTTGAATCTCCTCGGAGAGCTCGGCTCTTCGCTCGGAGACGCCGTCCCCGTAGCGAGCGCGTCGGCGAGCGCCGACGCCGCACGGCTCGCGGTCTACGACGCTGAACACGACGAGGCAACCACCGGCTACGCCGCCCTCGTGACGCCCGTCTTCGACGCCGAAAAGGCCGCCTCGTTCACGGCGAGCTGGGCGTGGCGTCGGCGTGACGTACTCAGCACCGCATGGGGCCGCCCCGATCCGGCCGCCGCCATGGCGTTGGCCGCGCGCCTCGACACGGGCAGCCGCGCGACCGCCGCCGCCCTCGCGGAGGTCGCACGCCGAGAGGGCCGTGACTCGACCCTGCTCGATCGGCTCGCGAGCCCACCGAAACCGACCACCCTGCCCTTCGCTGGGCGCACGGCGCTCGTCACGGGCGCTGGGCCGGGCTCCATCGCCGCATCGGTCGTCGAAGGCCTGCTCGCGGGCGGCGCGCGCGTCGTCGTGACGACCTCGAGCTACTCGGAGGCCCGCCTCCAGACCTGGAAGCGCCGCTATCAAGCGGTCGCCGCGCCCGGCGCGGAGCTCCACGTGGTCCCGATGAACCAGGGCTCGCAACAAGACGTCGATGCCGCGGTGGCCTGGGTACTCGCGCGCTGGGTCCCGGACCTCCTCCTGCCTTTCGCCGCCATCCCGGAGTCGGCCGATCTCACCGGCCTCGGTGGGCGTTCGCTCGCGTCATTCCGCGTCCTCGTCCTCGGCGTCGAGCGTCTCATCGCCCGCATCGCGGAAGGCTACCGCGCCCGCTCGCTGTCCCTGTCCGAGCCGCGTCGCTGCTGCCACGTCATTCTCCCGCTGTCGCCGAACCACGGCCTCTTCGGTGGCGATGGCGTCTACGGCGAGTCCAAGGCGGCGCTCGAAGTGCTGCTCGCGCGCTGGTCCGCGGAGTCGCACGTCTGGGGGCGTGCGGTGACGCTCGTCGGTGCGCGCATCGGCTGGGTGCGCGGCACCGGGCTCATGCACCAGAACGACGCGCTGGCGTCGCGACTCGAAGCCGCGACCGGCCTCGTCACCTATTCTCAAGCAGAGATGGCGGCGAAGCTCCTCGCGCTCTGTGACCTCGAGACGTGCGAGCGCGCCAAACTCGCGCCGGTCGTGGCCGACCTCACCGGCGGCCTCGCGGCGATCCCCGACCTCGGCGCCCGCTTCGCCGCCATTCGCGGGGAGCTCGAGGCCGAGAACGCGGCGCTACGCCGACGCCAGAGCCTCGACGCGGCCCTCGACGCCGCCACGAGACGCCCCGCGCCGCCCGCCGAGTGGGTGTCACCCCGCGCGACGCCGGAGCTCCTATTGCCCGATCCGTCGGACGCGGAACTCGCCAGCTTCCCCGCGCTCGATCACCTCGATCCCCGACGCGTCGTCGCGATCATCGGCTACGGCGAAGTCGGCCCCTACGGCAGCGCGCGCACCCGTTGGGCCATCGAGCGGGATCGCGCTCTCTCGCTCGAAGGCGCCAGCGAGCTCGCCTGGATGACCGGCCTGACGAAGCCCGACGGCGAAGGCGGCTGGCTCGACGTCGCCACTGGCACGCCCGTCGACGACGTCGACCTCCTCGAACGTTACGAAGCGCGGCTCCTGGCCCACGCCGGGATCCGGGTGGTCGAACCTGCGCTCCAGACCTTCGACCCGAGCGCGGCGCTGTCCTTCATGGATGTCCACCTCGATCGGGACTTCGTCTTCCCTGTCCCCACGCGTGAGATCGCCGACGCCCTCGTGGCGGGCGATCCGGGCCACACCGAACTCCGCGAGGTGAACGGCGAGCTCATGGTCCTCCGCAAAGCGGGCGCCGTGGTCAAGGTGCGCCGCGCTGTGAAGCTCGACCGCACGACGGTCGGCCAGGTGCCCGCCGGCTGGGATGCGACCCGGCTCGGGATCCCGGCCGAGCTCGTGGCGCAAGTCGACCGCACCACGCTCTTCCTGCTCGTCGCCACCGCCGAGGCCTTCCTCGCGGCTGGGCTCGAGCCCGAGGAGCTCCAGGGCTTCCTGCACCCGGCCCGGATCGGGAGCACGCAGAGCTCGGGGATCGGCGGGATGCTCAAGCTACGGCGGCTGTACCAGGACTTCCTCCTCGGAGACGAGCGTCAGAACGACACGCTCCAGGAGACCCTCGTCAACGTCATCGCAGGCTGGGTCGTGCAGGGCTACGTCGGCTCCTACGGCCCCATGTCGGCGCCCGTCGCCGCCTGCGCGACCGCCGCCGTCAGCGTCGCCGACGCGGTCGACAAGATCCTCGGCGGTTCGGCCGAGGTCGTCGTCGCCGGCGGGGTCGACGACTACGGGCTCGAAGGCGCCGTGGGCTTTCAAGACATGGGCGCGACGGCCTCGACCACTGCGATGGCCGCCCGCGGGATCTCCCCACGGGCCATCTCGCGCCCGAACGACCGACGCCGCGGCGGCTTCGTCGAAGCGCAAGGGTCCGGCGCGATGCTCCTCTGCCGCGCCGACGTCGCGATCGCACAAGGGCTCCCGGTCTACGGCATCGTCGTCTACGCCGGCTCTTTCGCCGACGGCGTACACCGCTCGGTCCCGGCGCCCGGCCTCGGCGCACTCGCCGCCGCCGCCGAACCCGGCGGCGTCCCGAGGAGCCCCCACGACGCGTGTGGTTTCGAGACGCGACGCGCGGAGATGGCGGCGCTCCTCGGTCGCCGCGGCGAGCTCGACGCGTTGCTCGGGCCCAGCACGGCGGCGCTCTGCATCGACGAAGCGCGCCTTCGCCTCGGCCACGACCTGGCGCGCCACACGGGCGCCTCTCCGCTGCGTTCGGCGCTGGGCGTCTTCGGCATGGGCCCCGACGACATCGCGCTCATCTCGACCCACGGGACCTCGACGACGGCGAACGACCTCAACGAAGCCAAGCTCCACCAGTGGCTCGCCGAAGGGCTCGGCCGGACCGCCGCGCTCCCGATGGCCGTCATCTCTCAGAAGTCGCTGACCGGGCACCCGAAGGGCGCCGCGGCAGCGTGGCAGATGAACGGGCTCCTTCAGGCCATGGCGGACGGCGTGGTCCCCGGCAACACGAACCTCGACGACCCCGATCCGGGGCTCGAGACCGCCTCGCACCTCGCCTTCACCGACGAGCCCATCGTGGCGTCTCGAGAGCGGCTGCGGGTCGCGCTGGTCACGAGCCTCGGCTTCGGCCATGCCTCGGCCGTGGTCGCGCTCGGCCACCCCTTCCTCTTCTGGCGCCTCATGGACGAGGGCGGGCGAGAGGAGTACCGGCGCCGGCTCGTGCCGCGGGTCGCCGCCGGCAATCGACGGCTACGTCAGGTGCTCTCGGGACGCCGGCCGCTCGTCACCATCCGCACCGAACGCGCCTTTGGCGAGGGGCTGACGGAGGCCGACATGCTCCGAAACGCCGACGTGCGACGGGGTGATGCCATCAGCCGTGGCGAGGTGCAGCCGTGATCCTCGGACTCGGAATCGACCTCGTCGACGTCCCGGCCTTCGGCGTGCAACTCTCCGATCCAGCGAGTCATTTTGCGAGCGCCACCTTCACCGCCGGTGAGCTCGCGTATGCCCAGGGCGCTCCGTCCGGCGACCCGGTCCGGCACCTCGCCGCCCGCTACGCCGCGAAAGAAGCCGCCGTGAAGGCCATCGATCTCGCCTGCGCACGCGCTGGATTCGAAGGGCAACCCCTGATGCCCCTCAAGGCCATCGAGGTGGTCTGCGACGCGCACGGCCGGCCACAGCTCGAACTCTATGGACCCGCGGCGGCGCTCGCGACTCGCCTTGGCGCCGACCGCACCTGGGTCTCCATCTCGCACGACGGCAATTCCGCCGTCGCCACCGTTGTCGTGGAGCGCCTCACGTGAAGCCGACCACCCCTGCCAAGACGCCGCTTCGCCGAGTCGCCATCGCCAACCGTGGCGAAGCGGCCATGCGCTTCATCCGAGCTGCCCGCGACCTCTCGGCCGAACGCGGCGTGCCTCTCGAGACCGTCGCGCTCGTGACCGCCCCGGACGCAGGGGCTCCGTTCGCACGCGAAGCCGACTTCAGCGTCACACTCGCCGTCCCGGCCGGTCTGACCGCCGCCGCGGCGTACCTCGACCCGACGGCCCTGGTCGACGCCGCTGTGGCTGCAGGTGCCGACGCGATCTGGCCAGGGTGGGGCTTCTTGTCCGAAGACGCCCGTTTGCCCATCGCCACCGAGGCCGCCGGGCTCCGCTTCATCGGGCCTCCCGCGAAGGCCATGCGGATCGCGGGCGACAAGATCGAGGCCAAACGACTGGCCGAGCGCTGCGGTATTCCGGTCGTCCCCTGGAGTGGCGCCGCCCTCGACTCGCTCGTGGAGGTCGAACGCTTCACCGCCACCATCGGCTACCCGGTCATTCTGAAGGCCGCGGCCGGTGGGGGAGGCCGCGGGATCCGTGTCGTCCGCGAGCCCGCGGCGCTCGCGGCAGCCTTCGCGTCGGCCACGGGTGAAGCGCTGCGTGCCTTCGGCGACGGCCGGGTCTTCGTGGAGCGGTGCATCGATCGCGCACGGCACGTCGAGGTGCAGCTCGTCGTCGACGACCGGGGCCACGGCGTCGCGTACGGCGTCCGCGACTGCACACTCCAACGTCGCCATCAGAAAGTCATGGAGGAGTGCCCCGGGCCATGGGTCACCCCGGCGAGAGTCGAACAGCTCGAAGCGTGGGCGCTCGCCTTCGCGCGGGAGGCCGGTTATCGAAACGCGGGCACCGTCGAGTTCATCGTCGACCTCGATCGCGACGACGCCGTGTGCTTCATGGAGATGAACGCGCGGCTGCAGGTCGAGCACCCGGCGACGGAGCTCGTCTACGGCGTCGATCTCGTCCGCCTTCAGCTCGACGTCGCCATGGGGCTCCCGCTGATGCCCGCGCCCACGCCGCGCGGCGCTGCGATCGAGCTGCGCCTGAACGCCGAAGACCCGGACAGCGGCTTCGCACCCTCGCCCGGACGCGTCACACGCTTCGTGTCGCCGCTCGGACCCGGGATCCGCGTGGACTCCGGGGTGACCGAAGGAGGGGCTATCCCACCCGATTTCGACTCGAACATCGCGAAGATCCTGGCCCTCGGCGCGACCCGCTCCGAAGCGCTCGCCCGGCTCCGACGCGCGCTGAGCGAGACCGTGGTGATGATCGACGGCGGGACGACCAACAAGGGGTTGCTCTCGGACCTCCTCGTCGATCCCGACGTCGCCTCCGGCGACATCGACACGCGCTGGCTCGACCGGCGACTGGGCAGCCGGGACGACACGCCGCGTTCAGGTGCACTGCCACCGAACGCGCCGGTGCCTCGCCCGTGGGCGACCGAGGCCCTCGCGATCGCCGCTGTCCTCGGGTTTCGCGAAGACGGCCGCCGCGACCTCGCCAACTTCTACGCGGCGGTCGCGCGCGGTGTCCCTCAGCGGCTCCCGGACGCGTCCGAACGCGAGATCCGGCTCCGCTCGCCCTTTGGAAGAGTGTCCTTACACGTCCTCTGTATCGGCTACGGCAGATACGTGGTCTCGGGCGGTAGCCCGACTGCCGACCCAACGACTGCCGACCCAACGACTGCCGACCCAACGAACGCCGACCGCACGACCGTCGACCCCACGTCCGTCGACCCGGCGCGCGCCGGTACACGAACCACAGTCGCCATGGGCGTCATCGCCGGGCCGAACGACCGTCCGGACGCTCACGCCGTACGGCCCGGGCACGTGCTCGTGGGCGACCGCCGCTTCCGCCTCACCGCGCAAGGTGACGAGCGTGCCTTCGTGGTCGAGCTCGATGGCGTCACGCACCGAATCACGCGCGATCAGGGCGGCGTCGTACGCGCGCCGGCCCCGGCGGTGGTGATGGACATCGCGGTCGCGGTGGGCGACGAGGTTCGGGCCGGGCAGCGCCTCGGCGTCCTCGAAGCGATGAAGATGGAGATGCCGCTCGTCGCCGCCGAAGCGGGCATCGTCCGCGAAGTGAAGGTGAACGCGGGCGCTCAGGTCGCCGCGGGCCAAGCGCTGGTGCTCATGGATCCCGTCGGGGCTGGGGAGGCTCCGAGCGCCGTCAGCCCATCACTACCGCCCAGCCCGGATCCCTTCATGGCGCTCGTGGACAAGGACGGGCACCTCTTGAACGTCGCGCGCACCCCGGCGGCAGGACGAGAGGTCGCCGACGCCGTCGTCGCGGAAGCGCGCGCGATCCTTCTTGGATACGGCCTCGTCCCTGAGCGCGCGAGCCGTCTCACGCGGCTCTTCGACCGGGAAGCGACCTTCGAGTCCGAGGCGCACCCCGAACATTGGCTCGGGCTCGTCGCGGTGCTGCGGGCCTTCGCCGACATCGAGAGCGTCTTCACCCGAGACCTCGATGGTGACGCCGAGTCCGGCGCCACCGGTGAGCGGATGTCCAACGAAGCTCGCTTCTGGGAGTTCGCGCGTCACCTCGGCAGCGCGACGACCGTCGCGCCGTCCTACGCTCCCGTCCTCGACGCCGCGCTCGCCCACTACGACGCCACGGCCGCTTCATCCCCGTCCGTCCTCAGGCATGTGGTGGCCCGGCTCGCGGTCGCGACCGCGCGTCACGGCGCGCGGGCCGAGCTCCGCCACCGGATCGCGTCCGGCGTATTGCGCGCCGTCATGGCGCTCCATCGCGGGGGCCTCGAGCTCGACGGCGACGACGCCCTCCGGATGGTGCTCGAGCAGCTCCCCGTGGTCGCCGATCCCGCCTGGCCCTTCGTGGCCGACAATGCCATGCAAGCGCGATATGTGCTCTACCAAGAGCCGCGCTTCGAAGAACGCGAACGCGACTCGACGACGCGCGTCGAGGCCCTGCTTCAGGCGGTCGCTCATGGGCCGATGGCCGATCGGCAGACTCGGCTCGCCGAGCTCGTTCACACGTCCCATTCCGTCTCGCGGCAGCTCGTGCGCGCCACGCGCGTCTCGGAGCCGCCGGAGAGCAGGCTGGCGGCCGCCGACGTCCTCTTCCGACGTCTTTACGAGTCCTTGGGCGATGCCTCAGCTCGTCTCGAACGTGGTGTCCCGGTCGTGACCCTCGGCGCCCTGGACCGGCGCGTCCTGGGGCTCGTGCTGACGGCCAGCCAGATCGACATCGGGCTCGAGCTCCTGCAGGCGCGCCTCGCGGAGGGCTCGGCGACCGTGGACCTCCTGATACACCCGGAGGGCGTCCCAGAGGCCGTCATCGCCGGAAAAGTGCACGCCCTGACCCGAGCTCTGCCGGGGGCGGTGCGGGTCACGATGGTGCTCGGCGAGGACGTCCCACCCAAAGGCGCGACACCCGGTTCGCGCGCCGTGGGCGCCGTCATCCCACAATGGTCGTTCGCCCCCGGCGGCCCGGGAGCGCAGGAGCTGTCGCACCTTCGTAACCTCCACCCAGAGCTCGCAGAGCGCCTTGAGCTCTGGCGCTATGCGGAGTTCCACCTCACGCGGGTCGAGTCGCACGACCGACTGGTCGTCTTTCATGCCCGCGCCAAGTCGAACCCGAAAGACGAGCGCCTCTTCGTGGTCGGCGAAGTCCGCGACGTGCCGGAGGGGGAGGTCCTCGACGAGGCGCCGAGCGCGCTGCTCGCGTTCGAGCATGCGTTCCACGAAGCGATGCGGGCGCTCCGCGAGGTGCAGGCCCGACGGGATGTCCGCGCCCGATACCTGTGGAATCGCGTCACCTTACACGTGAGGCCCGTCGTCAATGTGTCGCGGGCCCAGGTGCGACGGGTGGCGGCCCGACTCGCGCCTTATGCGGAAGGCCTCGGCCTCGAGGCGGTCGTGGTGAGAGCGCACCTCAGCGACAGGGCGGACGTGACCCCTTCGGATGTTCAGATTCGCTTCGCCAGCCCCTCTGGCCACGGAGCCGTGTTCTCGGTCGCGCCGGCGAGTACGGAGACCATCCATGCCGCGTCGCCCTACGAGCTCAAGCTCAGGGCGGCCAAGGCCTACGGAGTCACCTATCCCTATGAGGTCATTCGCCTTCTTACCGAGCCAGAGCACGGCCCGCGGGGCGCTTTCGTCGAGTACGACCTGCCGCCTCTCGCGGGTCCGGCGTGCGCCGTCTCACGCGCCTTTGGGCGTAACGTCGCTGGCGTCGTCTTCGGTCTGCTGAAGACCCCCACGGCGAAGGTGCCCGAGGGCCTCGAGCGTGTGCTCTTGCTCTCCGATCCGCTGCACCGGATGGGGGCTCTGTCCGAGCCCGAATGCGCGCGGATCATCGCCGCGATCGACCTCGCGGAGGCACGCGGGCTCTGCATCGAGTGGCTCGCGACCTCGGCCGGCGCGCTCATCGCGATGGACTCCGGGACCGAGAATCTCGACTGGACCGCCCGTGTGCTCCGCCGAATCATCGAGTTCACCCGAGGTGGCGGCGCCATCCACGTCGTCGTGGACGGGGTGAACGTCGGCGCCCAGAGCTACTTCAACGCGGAGGCGACCATGCTCATGCACACACGAGGTGTGCTGATCATGACGCCGAAGGGCTCCATGGTGCTCACCGGCAAGAAGGCGCTCGACGCGTCGGGGGGCGTCTCGGCCGAAGATGAACGTGGCATCGGCGGATACGAGCGGATCATGGGCGTCAACGGGCAAGCGCAGATGCTCGCGCGCGACCTGAAGCACGCCTTCGAACTGCTCGCCCACCACCACGACGTCG
>JADMJS010000536.1 GCA_018780435.1 Myxococcales bacterium | reverse complement strand
TGCGCGATACGGTGACGGGCGAGGTGCTCTTCATGGGGCAGCTCGTCGATCCGCGGTGAGCGGCCCGAGGGCGGCGCGTCGGGCGAGGTTGACGGTGTCGGCGTGACCTCAGAGCCGCGGGTCGACCGGCTCACTCTCGAGCGCCAGCACGCCGAAGACACACTCGTGGACCCGGTAGAGCGGCTCTTTGGCGACGAAGCGGTCTAGTGCTTCGAGTCCGAGCGCCAGCTCCTTGAGCGCGAGGGCCGCCTTCGCTTTCACGCCGCGCTCACGCAGCCGGTCGAGCTGATACGGCAAGGTGTACTCCGCGCCATAGATGATACGCAGGTACTCGCGCCCTCGGCACTTGATCGCGGGCTGGGTGAGCCCGCGCGGGCCACGATGCAAGAAGTCGAGCGGCTTCACGACCATCCCCTCGCCGCCGGCCTCCGTGAGCGCCTCCCACCAGGCGGTGGCGTCCTCGACGCTGGCGGGATCCTGCAGGTCGACGACTCGGTGTCCGGTCGGGTGGAAGAAGCCCGGATCGGCGTTGGCCAGGGTCGCCAGCGTCCCGAGGTGCCAGAGGTGATCGCGCCCGGTATGGACCCGTCCTTCGGAAGCGAGCACGTGGAATGGTGCGATCTTGAGGTCGGAGATGCTCTTCACCGTCCAGCAATACCGCCGGTACGCCTCGACGAAGGCGTGTGCGGTCTCGCGGCGCGCGTCCATGTGCGCGAGGAGGGCGTCCGTGGCCGGGTCGCCGCTGCCACGCGTTGCGGCCTGCCGAAGCAGCGCTGTCGCCGCTTCGAGCCCGTGAGTGGCCGCTGAGCCCGTTGGCGCGTACTGCTGCCGGAGGAGGGCGCTCGCCTTCTGTGACCAGGGCATGATCTCGGCGTCGAGGAGTACCCAGTCGGTCTCAAGCGTCGACCAGAGATCGGCCTGATCGAGCGCACGACGAATCCGGCGCAGGACCTCCGCCCCGAACGCCGGGTCTGAGAAGAAGGGGCGACCGGTGCGCGAGACGACATAGCCGGTGCCGGAGATGCCGCCGAAGCGCCGAGCTGCCGCAGCCTCGTCGCGACAGGCCAGAATGATGGCCCGCGAGCCCATGTGCTTCTCTTCGCAGATGACCTTCAGGACGCCGTCCTCTCGGAACGCCGCGAATGCCTCCGAGGGGTGCTCGAGCCAAGGGCCGTCCTTGTGGGTCCGTGGCGGGGCCATCGTCGGCGGTAAGTAGATGAGCCACCGCGGGTCAATGGCGAATCGGCTCATGACTTCGAGTGCCGGCACCGCGAGCTCTTCGCGGATGGTCACTCTGCCGTAGCCCGTCTCGATGATGCGCTTACCGAGAACGTCATTGATGTCGAGGGTGTAGCCACTCCGGGCGGGGACTTTGGACTCTGCTGGTGGCGCCAGCAGAGGCTTCACCGATTCGTACCAGACCTGGCGTGCCGGGACGTCCACGAGCGTCCGTTCGGGGTATCGAAGTGCGGTGAGTCGACCGCCGAAGACGCAGCCGGTGTCGATGCAGATCGTGCGATTCAGCCACTCCGCGGTGGGGACCGGTGTATGGCCGTAGACGACGGTGGCGTCGCCCCGGTAGTCCTCTGCCCAGTTGTAGCGCACCGGTAACCCATACTCGTCCGTTTCACCGGTGGTCTCGCCGTAGAGCGCGAACTCCCGGACGCCACCGGACGCGCGGCCCTGAAGGTCGGCCCGTAGCCCCGCGTGGGCCACGACGAGACGACCGGCGTCGAGCACGAGGTGACTCACGAGCCCGTCGATGAAGGCGGCGGCCCGCGCCAAGAACGCCTCCGGCTCGTGGGCCAGCTGGTCCATCGTCTGTTGGAGACCATGCGTGAGCCTCACGTCGCGGCCGTGGAGCTTCTTCAGGAGCTTGGCTTCGTGATTGCCTGGGATGCAGAAGGCGTCGCCCGCCTCGACGAGCGACATGACGAGCTTCAGCACGCTAGGCGAGTCCGGTCCGCGGTCGACGAGGTCGCCGAGGAAGATCGCTCGACGTCCCGCGGGGGGTGTCGCGCGGTGCGCCGGTGCGTCGACCGTCCAAGCGAGCGCGGTCAAGAGATCGCAGAGCTCTGCGTAACACCCGTGAATGTCACCGATGATGTCGAAGGGTCCGGACTCGTCCCGTTTGTCCGTCCAGAGTCGCTGGCGAGTGATCGTGACCGCATCGACCTCTTCGGGCGAGTCGAAGATCGCGATGCTTCGGAAGCCCTCGTCACGCAAGCCGCGGAGGCCCTTGCGAAGCTCGGCGCTCTGATTTCGCACGACCTGGAAGCCGAAAGCGCGGCTCGGACGCGACTGATTGCGCTCGTGGCACACCTTGGGCGGCACGTTGAGGACCAGCGCGACCGGTAGCACGTGATACTTCTTGGCCAGCTCGACGAGCGATCGTCGGTCCTCGGCGCGGATGCTCGTGGCGTCGATGACGGTGAGACGCCCCAGCGCCAGTCGTTTGCTCGCGATGAAGCGGACGAGTTCGAAGGCGTCGCCACTGACCTTCTGGTCGTTCTCGTCGTCCGATACGAGGCCGCGGCAGGTATCGGACGAGATGATCTCCGTCGCTCGGAAGTGTTTGCGGGCAAAGGTGGACTTCCCACTGCCGGATGGGCCGACGATGACGACCAGCGACAGCGCCGGGATGCGGACGTTCGGGTCGAAGGTGCGGCCCCGCTTTGAGGTCCGCTCGGTGGGCTCTTGGGCGACCGGTGACGCTGGGTTCGGCGACTCGACCTCGCTCATGACGCGCCTCCGTTCGTGAAGACTGCCATCTGCGTCGGCGCTCCGAGCCCGGGGTCCGCGGCGCCGATCCCAGTGAAAGTCACCGAGTAGCCGTGACGCTCGGCGACACCGCTCGCCCACGCCTCGAACTCAGCGCGTGACCATTCAAAGCGGTGATCTTTGTGTCGCATCCGGCCCTCTGGCAGCCCCTCGAAGAGGGCGTTGTACTCGCGGTTCGGCGTCGTCAGAAGCACGGTCGCTGGACGCGCCTCCGCGAAGAGCACGTGCTCGAACGCGGGAAGTCGCTCAGCGTCGAGGTGCTCGACGACTTCGACGGCGCAGGCGAGGTCGAAGCCGGCGAATCGGGCGTCGCGATAAGTGAGTGAGGACTGGAAGAGGCTGACGCGCTCACGTTGGCTCTCGGACAGGGTGTCGAGGCGCAAGCGGCGGGCGGCGACGTCGAGCGACCGCCAGGAGACGTCGGTGCCGGCGAGGCGGTCGATCGTGCGCTCCTTCAGGAGGGCTGCGAGCAGCTTGCCATCACCGCACCCGACGTCGATCACGCTCCGCGCTCGACGCTGGCGCACCTCCGCGACCAGCGCCTCGGTACGGAGGTCGTTCAGCCGCTTCGGCTTCTCACCGGGGGCTGCGGCGGCTAGCTGTGACTCGAGTCGGTGTTCGTCTTCCTCGCTTGCGACCTCGAGCGCCGGCGCGTCAGGCGCCTCCTCCGCTTCGAGGCGCGAGATCGCCTGGCGTACGAGGCGCTTGTCGCGCTTCAAGTAGCGCTCCACGATCCGATCGCGAGCGGGATGCCCGTCGAGCCAGCCGGCGCCTTTGGCGAGCAGCTTCTCGAGCTCATCGACGCCGACCCAGTAGTGCTTGTCGTCATCGAGGACCGGGAGGAGCACGTAGAGCTGCGTGAGGAGCTCGGACAGCCGACAGACGCGCCGCAGCGTGACCGCGAAGTAGACGCTGTTGCCCCACTCCGGGAAGCGCTCGTCGAGGGGGAGGCGTTCGGCCACGACCTCGTAGCCAAGCGGCTCGAAGAGCCCCCGCAGAAATGGCTCTCCGCCGCGGCAGGGCAGCACGGGCAGGTGTGCCTCGAGCGGGATGGCGGTCGCGGCCAGCTCTGGCCGGTCTCGCGACACGCCGTTCATCGCCCCACCGAAGACGCGCGAGATCGCCGTGCACAGCAGCGACGACGCGACGTAAGGCCGGTCATTGACGTACTGATCGAGGAGCCCCTCCGAACCCGAGTCGCTTTGACGCCCACGCACGAGCTCGATCGGATCGAGATCGAGGATGAGCGCCGCCGTACAGCGGTCGTCCTGCGCGACCGGATAGACGACGTGAGCCGCGCCGAACGAGAGGCTGAAGCGCTGGGCGCGCCCCGGGTGCTTGGCGAGGAGGTACCCGAGATCGGTGGCCGGCGACTGAGTCGTAGTGATGGTGAGCAACATGTCGGGCGCAGCTTAGAGCGAATCCTGTACGTTTGCTAGTGCGCTCCAAGGGACCCGACAAGCTCGTACACTTGTGCGCGAAAGCGCCGATTCGCGTACGGATCGCCGTGGGTCGTCGAGCAAGTGCCTCAGCCGGATGAGGTGGCCCCAGGGCAATCGTGAAACGAGCCGTTTCACCACGTCCCGGACTGGCTCCTGGCTGTCAGCCCAGGCGGCCGGCTGGGACGTCGCAGGGGGGACCGGGAGCATGGCTCAGCTCCAGCGATGCGGTGATGGTCGCCTATTGTCGGCCCTCCATCTGCAGGTCGGAGACGCGTGCGATGGGTCGGCGCATGATGCCAGGGGGTCGTCTCTGTGCCCGTTCCGTACCCGCCCCGCTCTCTACTCGCCCAAGGCTGCGACCAGGGTGCCCATCGACATGAACAGCCGGTGCGGCCACGTCGCCACCTCGATGGGGACGAAGCCGTAGCGGAGGTAGAAGCCCTCGGCCATGAGCGAATCGGCACGCCTACCGAGAGTACGATCAGTATCCGACGTTCGGAACGCCGGCGCTGCGGCCCGGTCGTCCTGCGCGAAGTAGGCGTAGATGGCGTCCAAGTCGCCCAGCGCCTGCGGCATCCAACGGAGCTTCACGTCTCGCGCGATGTTCCGTACTTCCGGTCAAGCTCGGCGCCCAAATCTTCGTCGGTGATGCCGAGACCGGCCTCCGACTCGGCGAGCCCTTGGCGGACCGCCGCGACGAACCGCTCGCGCTCCGTGAGCCGGTCGAAGTCGGCCGGGGGAAGCAGCACCCCGGCAGGCTTGCCGTGTTGGGTGATCACGATAGGCCGCCCGTTGTCCCGCAACTGCCGCATGATCCGGGCGGCGTGGGTCTTGAACTCCCCAATGGGGATGATGTCGTCTTGGACCTGAAGCGCCTTCATACGGACCTCCTGGGTCAATTTCAGGTCGGTAGTCTGGTCCGTATTCAGGTCGAAAGCAATGAACACGGGCGCGCCGCCCGCGTCTGGTCGCCGAGGCGGTCAGGGCCGCCCATTGCCGCCACGCGGGCCTCATCCGGCCACGGGCTCAGTACCCGAGCCCGAGCTCTTGGGCCTCCTCGGTCAGGCCGTCGAGCAGACGTTTGCTCTTGAAATGGCTAGTGACCGATCAGGATCCGACGTTCGGAACGCCGGCGCGCCGGGCCGCCTCCGCGAGCCGACTGTCGAGAGTGGCGAGCGGAACGCCTTCCCTCATCGCCAAGTCGAGATAAGACGCGTCATAGGCTGTGAGCCCGTGCAGTCGGGCGAGCGCGAGGACGTCGGTCAGCACGCGTGGCGGGTGGTCTGGGACGACGACGATGCCGAGACCCAGCATGTGATCCCGAAGCTGGCGCGCGCTAGTCTCGGTCAGTCGCCCCCGTCGCTCGGCGACTAGCAGCGTGTTCGCGAACTCCAACGGCCACACCGCCGGGACGAGCGCTTGGTGCTGGGCCAAACTCGCCCCGACGGCGTTGGCATAATCGGACTCCTCATCGAAAGCCCAGGCGACTAGCACAGAGTTGTCCAGCACGAAGCGCATCAGTCCCGGCCCTCTTCGATCCACTCTCGGATCTCGGCCTGCGTTACGTGCCGTCCCTTGCGAAACTCCTGTACGGCCGCGATCGCCTCCTGCACCGTCATCGTGCGGGCAGCAGGTGGGGGCCCGAGCACGGCGACCGGCACCCCGTGGCGAGTGATGGTGATGGTCTCCCCCGCAGCGGCCCGATCAAGCAGCTCCGAGAGGTGCGTCTTGGCGTCGTAAGCTCCGATCTCCTGCATCGTATCCTCCGACCAGTCGTCGACCAGTTTACAGTTTCACTTGGCCGTCTGCAACGCGGGACTGGGCGGATCGAAGGAGCGTCCTCGTTGCGGGTGGTCAAGGATGGCCGCTGGACTGCACTGGGCCATCAAGAGCACGAGCCGCCGGTGACTCGACGCTCGACCAGATCGGCTTCGAAAGGGACCCATTCAACCCCGCTGCGGTTCAGCGGGTCGTAGGTGTCCCCGCGCAGAATCGTTCCTTCCACTCGAACGTTGGCCGTGCCATCCCACGAAATCCGTTCAGCTTGCCATGAGCTACCGTCAGCGTAGAGCACTGTAAGGAAGATGTCGCCGCATAGGGCAAGTGCCTGGGCAAGGCGATCGTGTTCTGCGAGAACATCGACCATGCCGAACGGATGCGGTCGGCGCTGGCGAACGAGGTGGCGCGTGTCATTCCGGAAGAGGCGAGCAACACGGCCAAGTTCATCGTGCGCATCACCGGCGATAACGAGGAAGGCAAAGGCCAGCTCGACAACTTCATCGACCCGGAGAAGCGATATCCGGTCATCGCGACGACCTCGAAGCTGCTGACGATCCGCGCCAGATGCAGAGGATGGACGGTGAGGCGCTCAGCCCCGTCCTGGTGCAAGGCGACAGCCTCGTCCAAGAGGAACGCGAGACGGTAGACGATGAGCCCATGCCGCTCGTTTACCGAGGACGCGTGCGCTTGAACCTGAAGGATTCACGTCAGATGGTGTTCTCATCCGTCGGCGATGAGTTCTAGAGCGCGGATTGAGTCACTACCGTCCTGTCCGTGGCTGGCCCCGTGTCGCTGGGCGGGTCGTCGTCGCGCGCCGAAGCACGGAGATGACACACGAGCCGCCGACACGCAGTCCGTCGTCAGGCCTCGATGGTGCCGATCCGGTGGTTCTCAATCTGATGTTTGACGAGGAGTGGGCTGACCCGGAACTCCTCAGCGATTTCCTCTACTTGCGATTCAGAAACCGCACCCCGGACCCGTTCTTCCAACGCCGCGGCTGGAACCAGCAGCTCGGCAGCGAAGGCACGCGATTCGCGTTGAGAGTGAGTGGCCGCTGCCGTGAGGAGTCGAGGAGCCGCAGTAACGGCGCTCGCCAAGATCACGTAGGCCGCGCGGGCCAGGCGAAAGCGCGTTGCGGTGTCGGAGCGCCTCGAAGCGACGAGGGAGAGGGGCTTCTGCGTCGCCGCCGACCAGCCCACGAGGGCGTCGAGTCGAGTGCTGGCGCCTCGCGCACGCTCGCGCTCGACCTCTTCGGACCACCCCAGCCCAGCGACCAAGACTGACGGGAGGTCTCGGACAGGGCTCCGCGTATCGAGGCCCAGTAGTCGCCTCGCCTCGCGAGCCGCCGAGTAACCTGCCTCGTGCGCCGTTCGGCCCACTCGAACGAGGCGTGGGAGTTCATGGGTGCCGAAGTCGCGCGCGCCCGCCTCGACCCAGGCGAGATCGGCCACGAGCTCTGACGGCCGCGTTCCCGTTAGCAGGTCGTCGGCGAGCAGAGGGGGGAGAAAGGCACCAGCGCGGCCGACGAGGGCGACGATCTCCTCCGTGGCGTCATCTGGGTCGTAAGGGTTGAGGCCCAGGAGAGCCAGCCTTCGGCACGTCTCAGGCTCGTCCGATGTGGAGTCACCAACGGCTGCCCAAGCGGCCCGAACCCGAACGGTGTCCTCGTCTTCCCCGAGCCCGAGGGCGTCTAGACGACCAAGCACCTGATTGACCAGTGAGGTCAGCCCTGCTTGAACGGCGCTCGCGGGAAGTCGAACGTGCCCCTGACCGACGAACCGAATCCGAGTCTCCGAGATCGGCGGTGGGTCCGGATCCCAGTGCAGAATGGTCTCGGCGCCGTCATTCCAGATCGAAAGATCCGGCAGCGCACCGCCGTCTCTGGCGCTCAGGAGACCGTGTCGCTGCAAGAAGGGGCGCATCCACGACTTCGCAGCACGCGCCGACACGACCGGAGTCGTCGGGCATGGCTCATGGAGCAGATTCCACCAGCTGTCGACGATCCACTCCGCCAATGGAAAGAGCGAGCCATAGATGCCGGTGCGGCGGCTAGAGGAGCGCAGGTCGAGAACCTCGGTGACATAGCTGCCGTCGACCTTCAACGACAGCCGCCCCCAGGTTGCTGCGAGGACCCGATCCCGTACGCCAGGAGCGTCCTCCCACTCGACCTCGAACTGCATTACGGGTCACCTCGGCCAAGTCGGCCTTCAGGGTCATCGGGCCACTCGAATTCATCGAGGCAATAGCCCTTGTACGTGCCCTGGAGGCCGTTGATGTGCCGCGCCTCGTACAGGTCGTCGCCCACCCAGGTCCAAACGTACTTGGGAAACCCACCTTCGAAGACGCTGCTCGTGCGCCGCTTTCGGATCCCTTCCCTCAGTGCAGCGGTGTTTGCGGCGATGTCCCGGGTCAACGCCGGCTCGCACGGGGTCGCGTCTGACCGAAGCGCTGGCGGTCCTACCGCGCTCGGATGGTCTTTGTGCTCCGCGCTGCCGACGTAAGATGCGTCCTCGGCAACGAGCTCCGGATCACGGACGTCTGCGGGCCACCGCCCGATCCGTCTTCTTTTCGGTTTGCTGAAGCGCGTCCGCAAGCTCGTAGCCCTCGCGTGCAACTCGGCCATCGTTGATGCACGGTCGCCCGCAGCCTAGCGCCTCCCGCGCGATGGTCCAAGGGCTGGTAGTCTCGGCGTCGGTTTCAACTGCCAGCGCGGACGGCTTCGACGTCGGTTTCAACTGTCAGCGCGGACGGCTTTCGCAAGTCGCACGCCGAACCAGCGAACCGCCTGCGGCGCGACGAAGGGGCCTAGGCCGCCGGTGCTGGGCTACACGTTGAACCGGAAATGCACGACGTCCCCGTCGCGCATCACGTACTCCTTGCCCTCCATGCGCTTCTTGCCCTTGGCGGCGACGGCGGCTTCCGTGCCGAGCGCGAAGAGGTCGTCGCAGCTGTAGATCTCGGCCTTGATGAAGCCGCGCTCGAAGTCCGTGTGGATGACCCCAGCGGCCTGGGGGCCCGTCCATCCCTTGTGGATGGTCCAGGCGCGGGCTTCCTTCACGCCGGCCGTGAAGTAGGTCTGGAGGCCCAGGAGGTCGAAGGCGGCGCGCGCGAGGCGGTCGAGGCCGGACTCTTCGAGGCCGAGGTCGGTGAGGAAGGCTTTGCGGTCTTCGGGGCTGTCGAGCTCGGCGATCTCCGCTTCCGTGCGGCAGCTCAGCGGGACGAGGGCGGCCCCTTCGGCCAGGGCGAGGGCGCGGACCCGCTCGAGGTGCGGGTTATGCGCGGCGGCGCCCCCGGTCGCGTCGGCGAGGTTGGCGACGTAGAGCATGGGCTTGCGCGTCATGAGCTGGAAGAGGCGCGCGATGGGCTCCTCCTCCTTGGTCACTTCGACCGTGCGGGCCGGCTTGCCGGAGTTCATCGCGACCATGAAGCGCTCCATGAGCACGACTTCGGCCTGGGCGTCTTTGTCGCCACCTTTCGCGATCTTCGACTGCTTCTGCAGGCGGCGATCGAGGCTGTCGAGGTCGGCGAGGAGCAGCTCGGTGTTGATGGTCTCGGCGTCGCGCACGGGGTCGACGGAGCCCTCGACGTGGACGACGTTCGGGTCCTCGAAGCAACGGACGACGTGGGCGATGGCGTCGGTCTCGCGGATGTTGGCCAGGAACTTGTTGCCCAGGCCCTCGCCCTTGGACGCGCCCTTCACGAGGCCCGCGATGTCCACGAACTCCATCGTCGCGTAGATGATGGTGGGCGTGCCGACGATCTTGGCGATGCGGTCGAGGCGCGCGTCGCGGATCGGCACGACGCCGACGTTCGGGTCGATGGTGCAAAACGGGTAGTTGGCCGCCTGGGCGCCCGCGTTGGTGAGGGCGTTGAAGAGGGTCGACTTACCGACGTTCGGAAGGCCGACGATGCCGCACGAGAGTCCCATGGCGTCCCCGATTCAGAGCGGAAAGGGTAATGGTGCCGCCGATGGGCGAGGTGCCCACGGCGCGGCGGGCCGGTTATCACGACCACGCGCCGCTTTCAATGCTGGAGCGCGCTAGCGAACGAGCCTGGAGAGCTGCTTGAACGCGTCCGAGCCGGCTACGCCGCACCACTGGAAGGCGGCGGTCTCGGCGCAGGTCACGACCGCACCGGCTTGGCGGAGGAGGTCGAGCGCGGTCGCGCGGTTCTGCGGCGCTCGCGAGCCGACGGCGTCGGCGGCGACGTGCACCGTGAAGCCCGCGGCGAGGAGGTCGAGCGCGGTCTGCAGGACGCAGACGTGCGCTTCGACGCCGGTGACGACGACCGAGCGCCGACCTAGACCTTCAATCAGGGCGCGGAGTTCGGCGTTTCGCCACGCACTGAACTCGAGCTTCTGAAGCGGCGGCGAGGGCAGCAGCGACGCGACCGCCGGTACCGTCGCGCCGAGGCCGCGTGGGTACTGCTCCGACGCGACGACGGGCACGCCGAAGAGGGCGGCCGCTTGGATGAGCAAAGCCGTGTTCTTTACGACCGCGTCGGCGTCGGGCGTGTGGATGGCCGGGACGAGGCGCTCCTGAATGTCGATGACGAGGAGCAGGGAGTCCTGTGAGTCGAGAATGGCGTGGCTCACGGACGCCTCAGACCGCGTCCCAGCGCTTGCTGAGCTCGGCTTTGGAGGTCTCTTGCCGCAGCGCGCGCATCTTCCCATCGATCTCGCCGAGCTCCGCCAGGAGCCGCCAGTACTTCTCGCTCAGCGTGGGCAAGTAGCGGCGCCCGATGAACCACGTGGGCGGACGGTATTCGATGGGTTCGGCCGACGCCGGGTACCCGAAGCGCTCCCTCAGCCCTTGGACGGTGTGGACGATGCCGCTGACCACGCTCCAGAGCGCGGCGTTGTCGGCCATGGTGGTTCGAGGCACGTCCGTAAAGGGCGGAAACCAAAGCGAATCGTCTTCGAGCGCCGCGAGCACTTGGTCGCGCCCGCGATCGCCTTCGGTGCCGACGGCGAGCTTGAGGTCGCGCACCGCCGCGTCGCCCAGTCGGCTCGCGAAGTCGGGGCTCTCGACGAAGCCCCGCTTCATCTCACGCTCGACGAACTTCGGGAGATCCTCGGCCAAGAGGGCCTTCACGTCGGCCGCGACGTGGCGGATGCGGTCCTCGACCATGAGCCGGCGCTGCTCGAGCTCGGGAAGTCGTTCGGTGTCAGTGCTCATGGGTGGGTCCTCCGTATCGCGTGTTGCGCCGGGAGCTTAACACCCGGGCACCCCGAACGAAAGGGACGGCCATTGCGGCTGCTCCGCTGACGTGAGCGCTGCCTCGAACGACTTTCTGGAAGACCCGTCGCCGGGGCGCTATGCTAGCCGATCAGAGCCTGTGGACGGCCTCACTCGGGAACGAGCGGGGAGCCACGGCGGATCCCTCGATTTCGGAGCGCCCCATGTCCCGTCGATTCGCGTCGTTCTTCGTGCTGCTGACCGCGTGTACGCCGGGTCCTGGCGACTTCGACTACGGCGCCCCAGCGGGCAACAAGCAGCAGTTCGCTGAAGAGGAAGAATCCCCAATCTTCCTGGGCTTGCCGGATTCGTACGTCAAGGAGGTCGTGGAGGACGTTAGCGCGGCACCGGAGGAGGTCACTACGGACACCGGGCCGTCGGACGCCGGCGCCAAGTGCGCGAACGAAGTCTTCTTCGGCGGCGTGTGGCAATGCCTATGAAGTTTCGTCGCCATTGAGACCCATGGCGACTGCGACCCAGATCCTCAGCACCCTTCCCGTTACCGCAATTCCAAGGCCTCGAAACCCGCCACGATGCGGGGCTCGCTTCGCCCGAACACGGCTTGCGAGAGGCGCTCGCGCTCCTCGCTCGTAACGCGACGGAGGGCGAAGGCCTCAAGCGCCGCCAGCGCGTCCGTAATGGGGCCCGTCGTCACGCGATCCACGAGCGCGTCGAAGGCCTCGGCGCTCCGGTGAAGACCCAGCGCCCGCACCAGCGTCCGACGTTCGGAAGCGAGGACCGTCTCTTCGATCGCGCTGAGAAGGACGCGCAGCGCGTCGGCCCGCCCTGACTCGGCGAGGGCCTCGGCTGCCGCCACACGGCGGACGTCGTCGTCGCCCATGAGCGCCGCGCCCGCGCGTTCGAGCGCCCACTCCGCCGCGAGCGCCAATTGGGCGCTCCAAAGTGCCACCAGCACCTGGGGATCGTCCTCCGGCCCAAGCAGGACCAGCGCGAGCGCCGCCGCCAAAGCCGGTTCGCCGTGAAGCTGTGCCGCCGCGGCGCCCGCTTGTCGCACGGCCGGTGTCCCATCGGCGAGGTGCTGTCCGATGAGCAGCGGCGTCTCCGCGTGGCCGAGTCGCGCGAGCGCGAGCATCGCGCGGATTCGGACGGGGATCGCCGTGTCTTCCGAGCCGCCCCACACGGGCTCCCGCTGCACGAGCCGCGACGCACGCAGGAAGGGATCGGGGTCCATCATGTCGAGGCGATCGAGGGCCGTGGCGATGGCGAGCCGGGCGCGGCAGCCAGGATCGCTCTTCGGGGCGCACAGGCGGTCGAACGCGGCGACCAGCAGCGCCTCGGCCGTGGGAGGCGCCCCCCGGGGACTCGTTCGGAGGACGTCGCTCCCGCGCCGGCCTACGAGCTCGGCCAGCTCGGCTACTGTGGGAGCGTCGCCGTCGCGCAGCGCCTCGGCGAGCGAAGACGCGTCTTCTGGCCCCGGAGCGTCGCCAGCGCGCAGGCGCCCCAGAGCGGCGCTCCAGGGCCGTGTCGGTGGTGGACGAATGGTTCGCGGCGGCATCTACCCGTGCTTGCCAGCCCACAACGTGGCCGTCAACTCGCGCGAACGCTCGTGACATCGGTGGTCGAGATCCGAACCCTAGGCGCGGTCATCTGAACGTCACCGCCAGCCGCAGTCACTGCAGTCGGTCCCGAGCGAACACGCGCCGCCGTCTCCCGACGTAGCGCCGCCGTCTTCGCAGAGGCCGTTCTTCGCGGTGACGCAGCTGTCGGCGCACAGGTCGCCGTTGAGCCCACTGAGCCCCACCACGCCGTACGCCCCCGACACGGCGGTGGTGCTGCCGACGCCGAGCGCGCCTTCGTCGTTCCAGCCGGCGCAGTAGACCTCGCCGTTACTCGAGAGTGCACAGCGGTGCCCAGCCCCGACGGTCACGGACTTCGAGCTCGGGAAGCCGGCTTGCGTGGTGGCCGCGTAGCTCGTCCCGGCGCCCCAGCAGGTCACTTGGCCACTGTTCAGGGTCGCGCAGGCCTCGCTCGACTCGAGCGCGCCGTCCACTGACGTCCCGCCGGTGCTGACCGGCGAGTAGAAGGAGCTCTTGTTCAGGCCCCAGCACTGCACGCCGGTCCCAGCACCGTACCAGAAGCAGGTCCAGCCGCTCCCCGCCACGATCTGGTCCAGTGTCTGCTCGATCTCCATGAACGGCGTCGCGATCACCGACTCGGACGAGAAGCGGTCCACCTCGTTGTTCGTATTGAGCCCCCAACACCGCGAGTAGCCGTCCGAGTAGCGCGCGCACGTATGTTTGGGTCCCGCCGAGATCCACTTGGCCGTGACGACGACGCCACCGCCGAACTGGAACTGGCTCGTCACCTCCACCGGCGTCTTGGACGATGTCGTGTCGCCCGTACCCAGTTGGCCGACGCTGTTGTCGCCCCAGCAATAGGGGTTGTACTGAGTCGCCGCGGCGCAGGTGTGGGTCAGGCCGACCGTCACCATGGTGGCCGTGACGCCCGGCACGGTGGTGGGCACGAGGCGGTCGGTCGTGGTCCCGTCGCCGACCTGACCGTTACCGTTGCGTCCCCAGCACTTCACGATCCCGCCTGAGAGTACGGCGCAGGTCGTCGCGCCACCCGCGGCGATGTCGACGGCGGTCTCGAGCCCAGGGACGAGCACGGGCGTCAGCCGGTCGGTGGTCGTCCCGTCCCCCAATTGGCCGTTGGTGTTGCGCCCCCAACAGACCACGCCCGGCTTCTTACTGAGGCGCGCGCACGTGTGGTAGCTGCCGGCTTCGAGCTCAAGGACGGGTGGCGCTTTGCAACGATTCCAGGTACATACGAAGTAGCTGCCGCAGTCGGCGTCAGTCCCGCAGTCCTGGCCGGGGCCGCAAGCCTTGCAGCTTCCACCGCAGTCGATGTCGGTCTCGTTGCCGTTCCGTTGGCCGTCCGAGCAGTCGGCCCCCTTGCAGATCCCGGCTACGCACGCCCCGGACGCGCAGTCGGCCTGCACCGCGCAGCTTTCGCCGTTGTTGCACGGGCCGCACGCGCCGCCGCAGTCCACGTCGGTCTCGTCGCCGTCCTGAAAACCGCTGTCGCAGCCCGAACAGTGCCCATCCTCGCACGCCCCTTGGGCGCAGTCGTCGTCGACCACGCAGGTCTTGCCCTGACCGCAGGCCCCACACTGCTCGCCGCCGCAGTCCACGGCGGTCTCTTGGCCGTTCTGGAGCCCGTCCGAGCAGCTCACGCACGTGCCGCCGTCACACACCAGCGACTGGCAGTCGAAGTCGACCTTGCAGGCCTCTCCGTACGCGCAGCGGCCGCCATTGCCACACACATTGCCACAATCGAGGTCGCTCTCGTCGCCGTTCCGCACCCCGTCATCGCAGGACGGTTCGGCGCAGAGCCCGAAGCCGCACGCATTCGAGACGCAGTCATCCGGACCCGTGCATACCTTGCCGAGCGCGCACCCCGGGCAGCCACCGCCGCAGTCGAGATCCGTCTCGTCGCCGTTCTTGGCGCCGTCGGAACAAAGCGCCGGAACAACCGCGCAGATCCGAGCTTGGCAGTTCGACGTCGCGCAGTCGGCAGCCACCTCGCACGCGCGACCTAGCCCGCACGGCTCGCACGGCCCGCCACAGTCGGCGTCGGTCTCATTGCCGTTCCGAATTCCGTCGTCGCAGCTCGGGGTCGCACAGGTGCCGAATACACACGTCTGAGACAAACAGTCAGGCGCCATTTGACAGTGCAGGTTGTTCGCGCAGCCACCACACGTGCCGCCGCAGTCCACGTCCGTCTCGTCGCCGTCGCGCAACCCGTTGCTGCACCGCTCGGGCGGCGTGGCGCAGACTCCGGCGGCACAAGTGCCCGACGCGCAATCACTCCCCGAGGTGCAGGACTTACCATTGACGCACCGGACGCACGCACCGCCGCAGTCGACGTCCGCCTCCTCCAGGTTCTTGACGCCGTCGGAGCAGCCCGGAGCCGCGACCTCGCAGGTGGCGCAGGCGTCACCGCCACAGTCCACGCCCGTCTCGTCCTGATTCTTGATGCCGTCGGTGCAGCTCGGCGCCGAGCAGCTGCCGGAGACGCAAAGACCGCTCGCGCACGCATCGTTCTCCGAACACGCCTCGGAGGCGCACGCGCCGCAGCTACCACCGCAGTCCACGCCGGTCTCGAGCTCGTCTTGGACTCCGTTCTTGCAGATCTTGGACGACCCGCCCCCGCGCCCCGCGGTGCAGGCGCCGAGGGCGCAGACGAGCAAGACCACGGTGAGGCGAGGGCACTGAGAAAGGCGTACACGGGACGATGGCGCAGGCATTCGAGACTCCAGGGGTTCGCGAGGGCGAATTGGCCCTCAAGCTACCCGCGGTGGAGCTCGTTGACTCCAGCCTGACGCTGCAAATATGTCCAAATAAGTCAGCGTTGACTGGGGCTTACGGCCTCGGATCCGGCGGCGACAGCTCGACCACCGTCGCGCCCCACCCGCCGCGATGAGCCGGCGCGTCGGCGTAGGAGAGCACGTCCGACCTTTGGGCGAGCATGCGCCGAACGGCGGCGCGCTGTACGCCCTTCCCACGCCCGTGGATGAGCCGCACCTCCCGAAAGCCAAGCCGTCGGGCCTCGTCGAGGAAGGCTTCGGCCGCGGCGACTACGTCACGAGGGGCGAAGGTGTGGAGGTCGACGTGGTCTTCGATCGCCATCTCGACCGAGTCCACGGGCTCGTCGTCTGGCTCGTCGGCCGGGGGACGTGGCTCCGGCCCTCGAAACCACTGTAGAAGTCGACTGAGCACGCCGGTGTTCGCCATCTACCGAGCCCTGACATGGCGCTCGTGGCCACGCAGGCTCACGCGGCGCGGTGAATGAGGCCCGTCGAGAGGCTGGCGATATAGCCCGAACGTGTGAGGCCGAGTGCCTTCGCGTCCGCGTCGATTCTCGCAAGTACCCGCTTTGGAAGCGTGATGTTGACTCGCTCGGCGGCATCGTCGAGCCAGGCAGGAGAGACCGCGACGACGGCAAAGACCCACCCCGAGAACTCAGGTCGCACCCGTAGAGACTCAAGCGTACTCGGTGGCGGGATGGTCATCCCGAGATCGAGCGCCGAGTCGAGCCACGCCGCGACAGCCTCTTCAGCGAGCGCCACTGCCTCATCGAGCGAGTCCCCGGCGGAGAAGCATCCGGGCACATCTGGGACGACGACGCCCCACGCGGAGTCAGCCGTCCCGGGTTCGATGGCGATGGGGTAACGAGAGATCATGGTGCCTCCGTAAGTCCAGCTTGACGCCGAATGGCTCTAACTAGCCCAATGCCGAGGTCCTTCTTGGGATGTGGAAGCACGACGAGTCCCGGTCTGGTGGGGTGCTTCATCACATGATGAGAGCCGCGGACCCGGGAGATGGTCCAGCCAGCGTGTTGAAGTTCATGGAGCAGTTCGCCGCCCGACATGAAACACATCATACACACGAATTCGAATTCCACAACCACGAGAGTTCATGGCGATGAGGGGACGACATGGAATTCGTCCAAGCAGGGTGGTGAAAGTCGCATCATCCCAGGTCGGGGACGAATCGATGCCTGCCCCCCACGCTCGACGGGCACGACGCATAGCAGAGCGCCGGCTCGGAGAATTGTCGCCCCCCGGCGCGCGCGGTCACTCCACGAGCGTGTAACTACAGGTCTTCCCGCCAGGGGCCGTCCACTTGGCGTCTCCGTCGGCGTCGACGTAGATGGGGTTCGTCAGCGCACGCGGAACTCGGCTCGCCTCGGCGCCGTCGAAGCCGCGGGGCATCGGGTCCTTGCCGAAGGCGACGACGACGACGTGGGCGTCTTTCGGGACTGGGATGGTGACGGTGTCCTTGAACTTCTGCGTGCCGTAGGGCGCGCTGGCCGGAAGGCGCAACACCTCGTCACAATTGAGGAAGACGGAGACGTGGGTCACGTCGAGCATCGCCGTGCCGCGGACGTCGATGGTGAGCGGGATGGTGCGGTTATCGCCGTCGTCGATGGCGGGAGTGGCCGTCACGTCACCGCCGATACCGACGTCGCCGACGCTCGCGAGCGCGAAGGCGCCCGCCGAGAGGGTCAGGTCGCCGCTGCTGATGGCCTCACGGAGCACCTCGCCGCCGAGTGTCGCTGGGTCCGCCGTCGAGACGAGGTAGGTGCGGGGCGATCCGACGCCGGAGCCGTCGTGGACGTCGGATGACGCGACCGCGGGGATACGATGGCCGTGGTTCAGAAAGCTCATCCAGTCGTCAAAGATCCCGGCCCGCTCGTCCTTGCCGACGGCGAAGAGGTTACCGAGGCCGTTGTAGAGTTCGAGCGCGTCGTAGTCCCAGGTCCAAAGCGCCGTCCCGGCGGGGAGGCCGATTCGTGTGGGGTCGTTGAGAGTGGGTGTCCCTGCGACGCGATCCCAGCCGATGAGGCAGAGGTAGGCGCAGGACTTGGTGGTTCGTGGGTGGTTGAGCGCGACGAGGCCGCCGCGGTCATGCACCTCCTTCACGAGCTCCGCCACGCCCTTCTGGTACCAGACGATCGGGCGCCCGCGAGGGTGGGTCGGGTCGGGCGGCATATCCCAGACCGAGTGGTGCTCAGGGCTGGTGGCGGTGAGCTCCTCGCCCGGGATCGATGCGACCCAATCCTGGACGCCGCTATCGGCGCGAGAGGGCTCGGGGTCGACGATGATCTCGTGATCTGTATGCCCAATGATCTCAAGGCCATCCGCGGCAGCGCTGCGGATCCGCTCGGCGAGCGGCACCGTGCTGTCCCCGCTCGGTCCGGCGTGGACGTGCCCGTCGAAGCTCAGGTAGCCCGCCGTGTCCATCGAGTGGACCAACGTCACGTCGAGCGGGGCGGTCTGATCCGCGACGATGGTCACCGGGGTCGCGACTCGCTCGTACTCGTAGCCGCGTGACACCACGATCTCGTAGTCGCCAGGCGGGAGCTCGAACTCGCCCGGACCAGGCAGCGCGAAGAGCTGGTGCACGAGCGCGTCGCCCTGAAAAACCTGGATTCGGGCTGGGATGGCGGTGCCATCGTCGTCCTGAACGTCGTGAGCGACGCGGCCAGACCGCCCGATGACGAGCTCGAGCGGCGCCGCCGGATCGCCCGTCGGGAGGGCTAGCTCGGCGCTGGGCGGAGAGCCGGGGTGCGTCGCCTTGACGGTGACGTCCGCCATGTCCGGGACCTGTACGACGAAGTCACCGTGGACGTTCGCGCTCGTGGTACCCACCGGGACTCGGGTCCCGTTTGGGCCGGGTCTCGTGATCAGGATGCGTGCGAAGGGGACGACGTCGGCGGGGAAGCCCTCGCCGCCCGGAGCCGTCCGGACGACGCCGGCGAACGAGGTGAAGGCGGTCTTCTGAACGTCCGGAAGGTGGGGCTGGAGCGCGGCTGACGCGGCGTCGCTACCGCCCGGAGTCACAGCGAGGAACCAGGTCTGCGTCGCCGTGTCCTCATCGCCGGCCGGCCCCATCGCGAGGGGCGCGAAGAGCTGCCCGAGATCGATGAAGACTTCGGCGCCGCTCAGCGAGATGGTGGCGTATTCGGTCCCGATGCCGCTGAGGGCCCACGAGCTGGAGGCCGCTGCGGCCGGGCCGCCGAGCCCGGCCATCCACGGGGCACCGCTGCGAAGACCAAAGCCGCCGAGGTCCACGGAGCTGGTCGGCGCGGTCTCGGTCGTCGTGAAGTCACTTGGAAAGGAGACGGAGCCAGCGACCAGCGTCCGGGCTTCCGCCGTCAGGTTTCGGACGTGGAGGTCGATCCGGAGCACCGGGTCGCCCGGCGTGAGCGTGTAGTCGATGGCGAGCGCGACCCCGAGCGGCTCGGAGAAGAGCTTCTTGCCGCCCCCGGCCGCGATGCGCCGGATGAGCTCGTACTCGACGAGCCAGAAGGGGCGGTCGGTGCCTGTCACGCGGAGAGTCACCGGTCCCCCGTCCGCGCCGTCAGCGATGACTTCGAACGATTCGGCGGCGAAGCCTCGAAGTACCGACTCGGCGAAGTTGCCGGGGTCAATGGAGCCAACCGCGAACGCGAGCTCGCCAAACATCTCGCCGGAGCCCGACTGAATGCACTGGCCTCCCGCGAGCGTCTCGATCGGCGACGCGTCGATGGGGAGGCCACCGTAGTAGTAGTAGGTCTTGTCGGCCACGGGCCCCTGGATGACGAAGGCCGCGACCTCGTTCATGAGGAGCCAGTCTCCCTTCGCGCCGATGGCGTCGGGGCCGCGCAGGGGCTCGAAGTCATTGGTGACGAGGGCGTGCCCGGGCATGGGGCAGGGCTGTACGGTTGGGCCCTGATAGGTGTCGGGGCCGGGCTCTTCTCCGTCGCCCTGCGTTGGAACATCGGGTGCGTCGTCGATAGCGTCGGCTGACTCGACGTCGAGCGGCGCTACGTCGCTCTCGGCCGCATCGAGCGAGGCGACATCCGGCGTCTCCGCCGCGTCCGAGGCCGGCACGACGGCAGTCTCGTCCGTCGTGCACGCAGCAGTATTGAGGCCGAGGGCGAGTAAGATAGGGAGAGGGCTGCGCATCCGGTGAGCGTGCCTGAAACGCCATCGTGGCGCCACGCCGTCGTCACCCGGGGCCGATCAGAACGGGGCGAGCCACGACTCGTCGTCGAGGCCCCGGCTAATGACCGCGCTGCAGATGCCGACTACTTCTTCCGGTCGAAGAGGCCCCACTTGCTGGGAGCGGACTTGTTGCGAAGGAAGGCCGGCGTGTCGAGCTCGCTCTCGTCGGTCTCGTTGAACGGGTTCGCGTTGGCCTGGAGGCGGTCGTCGACCGGGCGGCTGTCGCGCTGCTTGTTGTTCCGGTTGACCGTGGGCTCGTCGTAGTTCACCGGCGGCGGCGGCGGGGCCACCGTCAGGCGCGGCGACTGGGCCGGGGGCGCGGGCGGCGCTTGGCGCGCCTCTTGCCGGTGCTCCGCCTGGCGCGGCTCCTGGCGAGGCTCGTGATACTCGGTGTGGCGCGGCTGGGCCGCGGGGCGGCGCACCGGCTGGGCGAACTCGTCGGCAGCGTGGTGACGGCCGGCGTACTGCGGCATGGCGGCGTCGAAGCCCGTGGCGATGACCGTGATCTTGATCTCGTCGTCGAGGTCCGGGTTGATGACGGCGCCACAGATGGTGTTGCAGTCGTCGCCGCCCATGTCCGAGATGATTCGGATCGCGCGGTTGACCTCGTGGAGCGAGAGGTCGGCCGGGCCGGTAATGTTGACGAGCATGCCGCGGGCGCCCTTCAGCGACTCGTCCTCAAGCAGCGGGCTCTCGATGGCGGCGCGGGCGGCCGTCTCGGCGCGGTGTTCGCCGATGCCGACGCCCGTCGACATGAGCGCGCGACCCTTCGAGGTCATGACCGTCTTCACGTCGGCGAAGTCGACGTTGATGAGGCCCGGGACGAGGATGAGGTCCGAGATGCCGCGGACCGCGTTCAGCAGGACCGTGTCGCTGAGCTTGAACGAGTCCTTCATGGTCGTGGACTCGTCGCCGAGCTCGAGGAGCTTGTCGTTCGGGAGCACGATGAGCGTGTCCACGGACTTGCGGAGCTCCTCCAGGCCGGACTCAGCGAAGGCCATGCGGCGCTTGCCCTCGAAGCCGAAGGGCTTGGTCACGATCGCGACCGTGAGCGCGCCGGCTTCCTTGGCCACGTTCGCGATGATCGGCGCGGCGCCGGTGCCGGTGCCGCCGCCCATGCCGGCGGTGATGAAGACCATGTCAGCACCTTCGAGGTACTCGGTCAGGCGGCCCTGGTCTTCGGCGGCCGCGCGACGGCCGACGTCTGGGTTCGCGCCGGCGCCCAGGCCGCGCGTGACCTTCTCGCCAAGCTGGATCTTCGTGGGCGCGAGGCTCTGACGGAGCGCCTGGGCGTCCGTGTTGGCGGCGATGAACTCGACGCCGTCGAGCTCCTCTTCGATCATGTTGTTGATGGCGTTGCCGCCACCCCCGCCCACGCCAATGACTTTGATGTGAGCGCCCTGGTGGCTGACGTCTGCGAGTTCGATCATGGCCATGACAATTCCCCTTCTGCCGAGGCCGGGCCGTGGATGAGGCGGTCACCGGGCTCTTGGTGAGGGCGAAGGCATCCCGCTCCGCCCTGATTTCGTCTCGAGGTCCGCCCCCAGCGGGCCTCGAATTCACACACTTGTTGGCCTGAGTAGCCGAACCGGCGGCGGGTGTGTCTCCCCGCCCGGCCCGACTACACGACCTTCTTGAACCAACCCTTCAGCTTGCCGAAGATCCCGGGCCCGCTCTGGCTCGCGTTCCGCGCCGCGCTGCCCATTCGCTCGGCTCCCGCACCTCGGAGGCCGTAGGCCACGAGGCCGACGCCGGTCGCGAAGCGAGGGTTCTTCACGACGTCCACGAGGCCGCCGACGTTCTCGGGACGACCGACGCGGACCGGCATGCCGAACACCTCTTCCGCGAGGTCGCCCATGCCCTCCATGAGCGACGAGCCGCCCGTGAGCACGATGCCGCTGCCGATGAGGTCCTCGAAGCCAGAGCGGTGGATCTCTTGCTGGATCAGCATGTAGATCTCCTCCACCCGCGGCTCGATGATCTCGCAGAGCATCTCGCGCGACTGCGTGCGCCCCCGGCCGCCGACGCCCGGCACCTCGACCTGCTGACCTTCGGTCACGAGCGAGCGCGTCGCACAGCCCGAAGCGATCTTGATGCGCTCGGCCTCGGCGCGCGGGGTCCGGAGACCGACGGCGATGTCGCTCGAGACGTGATTGCCGCCGAGCGCGACCACCGCCGTGTGGACGATGGCGTTGTTGTGGTAGATGGCGATGTCGCTGGTCCCGCCGCCGATGTCGACGAGCACGACGCCGACCTCTTTCTCTTCGTCGAGGAGGACGGCTTCGGCGCTCGCGAGCTGTTCGAGCACGATCTGCTGCACGTTCAAGTTGGCGCGATTACAGCACTTGATGATGTTCGACACGCAGCTCGTCTGGGCGGTCACGATGTGGACCTTCGCCTCGAGCCGAACGCCGCTCATGCCTATGGGCTCGCGCACGCCGTCGTTGTCGTCGATGACGTACTCTTGCGGCAGGATGTGGATGACCTGACGGTCCATCGGGATGGCGACGGCGCGGGCGGCGTCGATGACGCGGTCGATGTCCTGGTCGGACACCTCTCGGTCCTTCCCGATGGCGACCACGCCGCGGCTGTTCAGGCCCTTGATGTGTCCGCCCGCGATCCCGACGAACACATTGACCACCTGATGGCCGCTCATCAGCTCGGCCTCGCTGACCGCCTGTTGGATGGCCTTCACGGTGGAGTCGATGTTGACGACCACACCCTTCCGGAGGCCGTCCGACTTGGCGGACCCGATCCCGATGATATCGATCCCGCCTTCGGACCGATGGCCGATGATGCACGACACCTTGGTGGTGCCGATATCGAGCCCTACGATGACGTCATCCCGACTGCTACCCACGATGCTTCCTCCACTCTGACCCGGAAGGCGCCGCCTCACCGGACCCAGCCGCGCCACCCGATTCCCGGGCCTCGCCGTCGCTGAGCCCCGTCGCGGGCCCTGTATCTGCACCGACGGCCCCGATGGTCACGACAGGATGTCGCTCGCGCCCTGGACGTGGTTCGTTCTCGTCGTCTCGTGCGGCCGCTTCGGGGTCCGCCGAGGTGTCGCTTCGGAACCGGACCGCCACGCGGTTCGGATCCTTGATGTTGTCGAGGCGAACCTCGAGCACTCGCTTGCCCTTGCGGCGCGCGTCCGAGATCACCGTCTCGAGGCGAGACAGCTTCCGCTGCACGTCTCCGAAACCCAGGTGAATACGGGCACCTACCGCGTTCTCGTCCCCGATCCCGAGCACCACCGAGTGCCCAAAGAGCGGATCCATGGTCACTTCACCGACCTCGATGTGCTTCCCAAAGGGCCCCCGTTTCCAGTGGCCGATGACCATGAGCGCTTCCCGAACGAGTCGGGTCGCGAGCTCCTTCCGGTCCTTCGGAGCGTCCTCGGCGAAGTCGTCGAGCACGAGCCCCGTGAGGATCGGCAAGGTCGGGAAGCTCTCTCCCGTCTCGACGCGCTTGAACGGCACGCCTTGGCGGTCGACGAGGTATTGCGCGCCGAGCGCGAGGATCGCGGCCGGCTCACGTTCACTGAGCCCGATGGACAGCTTGTCGGGCAGCTCCCGTTCGACCCGCGCGTCGCGGATCCACGGGTGCATCTCGAGGCTCGCTTCGATCGCTTCGAGGTCGATTGCGAGCAAGTTCGGACCGTCCTCGAGACCGGCGATCTCGAGGACTTCCTCGACCGGGACGTTGGCGTGGCCGGTCACTTCGACTTGCTGCACCCGGAAGTGCTGCGAGTTCATGACGTAGCGGTGGCCGTAGATGATCGCGGTCGGAAGCAGCGCCATGATGGCTGCAACTGCCACATATGGCAATGCCCGCCAGACAGTTCGGATCGCAATCTTCACCGCCAATCGAAGCCGCCGGCCGAGGAGCGACAGTCGCTCCCGGAAGGTCGGCCCGCGGCGGACGACGCCGTCGCTCCGGAGACCACGGAGACGGCCGCTGATCGTGCGTAAGGTCCGGCGAAGCCAGCCGATTTGCTGGGATGGGCGATACGGCCGCATCAGCGCCCCCGCCCGGTGTTTCGGTCGAACGCGACGACGCCCGGGCCGACTTGGCCCTTGAACTTCACCGGCTTCTTCTCAGGCCGCTTCACATTCACGAAGTCGGCCGTCGCTCGAGGCTTGCTCGAATCCGGGACCGCCATCGGCCGCCACGTGGATGGCGCTTCGGCGTATCGCGAGATGTTGAGCAGGACGCCGGCGGCGAAGCACGAGAAGAGCATCGAGGTGCCGCCGCCGGAGACGAAGGGCAGGTTGAGGCCCTTCGTCGGCAGGAGCGTCGTCGCCACGGCCATGTTCACGAAGGCCTGCACGCCGAAGAGGGTCGTGAAACCGAACGCGAGGTAGCGGCCGAAGCGGTCGGGCGCCTTCCATGCGGCGCGATAGCCCCGCCAGCACAGCACACAGAAGAGCGCGATGACGAAGCCGCAGCCGACAAAGCCGAGCTCTTCACCGACAGTGGCGTAGATGAAGTCCGTGTGGCTCTGCGTGAGGAAGCCCATCTTCTGACGACCGGCGCCAAGCCCGAGGCCGTTCCAGCCGCCGGACCCGATGCTCATGAGCGCTTGTACGGGCTGATACCCGGCGCCATCGCGCACGTCCCACGGGTTACCGACCCAGGCTTCCCAGCGCGTGGCACGGGACGCGGTGATGTAACCGAGCCCGAGCGGGACGGCGAGGAAGATGGTCGCGACGACGTTGGTCCAGCGAGTGCCGGCGACGACCTGCATCGCCATCAGGACGGCGGCCAGGAGGAGTGCCGAGCCGAGGTCGGGCTGAAAGACGAGCAGCGTCATGAAAGCACCGCCGACCACGAGGTGCGGCAGATAGCTGACGGTCCAGGAGACCATCTCCTCGATCTTCTTCTCGAGCGAGTACGCGAGGTAGATGACGAACGCGACCTTGACGAGCTCGGCGGCCTGAAAGTCGAGGGGCCCGAGCTCGATCCAACGCCGAGCGTTGCCACGGACCTCGCCAAAGGCCCATGTCAGGACGAGCAGTCCCATCGCGAGCACGAGCAGCGGGTACACGAGACGCCGGTAGAACTGGTAGTTGAGGCCCATCCCGACGCCGAAGGCGATGACGCCCACCGCGAGGTGGAGCAGGTGCGCCTTGAGAAAACGGAGCGGGTCTCCGTAAGTCATGTCAGCGACGCCGACCGAGGCCGAGTAGACCATCACGACGCCGAAGCCCATGAGAAGCGCGACCGTGACGAGCATGGTCACGTCGAAGGGGCGCTCGATGGAGGCCATCGCGTGTGGCGGCGGGCGGGTGCCTGCGGCCGTGAGCTTGGTCACCGACGTGCCGCGGGGTTTCCGTACCCCTTCCGAGGCCTCGACGGTGCTCCGCGTCCGCGGCGCGTTCTGAGACTCGGTGCTCCTCACGCGGCGCTCCCCCCGGTCCCGGTCGTGCCCATAGCGGCGCGTAGCCGGGCGCCCGACGAGCCCGACGACGCTTTGCCGGCGTCGATGAGCGCTTCCACGACGCGCTCCATGCGGGCGCCACGGCTTCCCTTCACCAGGACCCAGTCTCCCTTCTTCACCGTCGTGAGGAGCTGATCGAGAACCTCGGGGACGTCGCCGCCGCAGATGACTCTGTCGCCGTCGTAGCCGGACGCGTAGTCGTCGCTATAGCGGCCGACTGCGAAGAGCGCATCGACTCCGAGGTCCGAGGCGAGCATGCCGATGTCGCGATGGAGCGCACTTGCGCCGTCGCCCAGCTCGAGCATGTCGCCGAGGACGGCGAAGCGGCGAACGCCGGCGCTGACTTCACAGAGCGCCTCGACGGCGGCACGCATGCTGGCGGGGTTCGCGTTGTAGGTGTCATCGATGATGTTCACCCCGCTGCCTGTTCGAACCCAGCCGAGCCGGCCACGTCTCGCGGCGGGTTCCGGCGATGCGGACGCGAGGGCGCCGAGCGCCGGTCCGAGCGGGAGGCCGAGCGCGTGGACGACGGCCACGGCCAGGGCGGCGTTGACGACGTCATGGCGGGCGAGGCTGCGTACGGAGAGCTTGTGGTTCTCGGCGCCGATGGTCAGCACAGCGGAGAACCCGGCGGTGCCTTCACGCGTGATTCGGCTCAGGAGGAGGTCGGCGCCGGGCTTCGGGCCGACGACGAGGCGCTTCACGCCCGGAGCGACCGGCAACTGGGCCACGCGCGCGTCGAATGCGTTGACGATGGCCGTGGCGCCGGGCGCGAGGCCGAGGAAGAGCTCTCCCTTGGCCGCGGCGACGCCCTCGATGCTGCCGAGCCCTTCGAGGTGGGCAGCGCCGATGGACGTAACGAGGCCGATGTGCGGCATGCCGATGTGGGTGAGGGCGGCGATCTCGCCGGGCACGTTCATGCCCATCTCGAGCGCGGCGTAGCGGGTACCCTCGGCCATCGCGAGGAGCGTCAGAGGCAACCCAATGAGGTTGTTATGGTTTCCCCAGGTCTTGTGCGTAGCCCCATAGGCGCCGAGGACCAGCGCGACGAAGTCCTTGGTCGTGGTCTTCCCGTTCGAGCCGGTGATGGCGACGCGCGTGGCGCCGACGCGAAGCGCCCACGCGCGACCGAGGTCTCCGAGCGCGACTTGGGTGTCCGGGACCTCGATGTAGACGCGGTGGTCGTCGAGGCGGCGTTCGCTGTCGCCCGCGACGAGAGAGGCGGCGGCACCGGTCGCGAACGCGGCGTCGATGAAGGCGTGGCCGTCGAAATGCGGGCCGCGCAGTGGCACGAAGAGCTGGCCCGCCGTCAGCGCGCGGGTGTCCGTGGACACGCCGTTCACGAAGGCGTTCGGGCCGTGCAGCACACCGTGGACGGCGGCTGCGACGTCGTGGCACGTCAGCTTCATGCGGGGCTGGGCTCCGCTGCGCCCTGGCTCTCGAGCTGGGCTAGGATTTCGGCGGCGACGACGCGATCGTCGAAGGGACGCACGTCTGCTCCGATGATCTGGCCGGTCTCATGGCCCTTGCCCGCGATCAGGACCACGTCGCCGGGCTCGGCGAGATCGAGGAGCGCCAGCTCGATCGCGGCTCGTCGGTCGATCTCGATGTGGACTCGGCCCGGCTCGGCGTCAGGGGGCGTGCCCAGCGCGATCTCGTCGATGATGGCGAGTGGGGCTTCACTGCGCGGGTTGTCAGACGTGATGACGACGATGTCGGCGTTCTCATAGGCGATTCGGCCCATCTCGGGCCGCTTCTGTCGGTCGCGGTCACCGCCGCACCCGAAGACCACGATGAGACGCGAGCCGGCCGGGACGATCTCGCGCAGCGACGCGATGACGGCGAGGAGCGCATCGGGCTTGTGCGCGTAGTCGACGAAGACGGCGAGGCCGGCGTCGTTGGCCACGGCTTCGAGGCGTCCCGGCACGCGGCGGACGCGTGAGAGGCCGTCGACGATGTCGATGGGCTGGATTCCGAGCAGGATGGCCGTGCAGATGGCCGCCATCGCGTTCTTGACGTTGTGGCGGCCCGGCAGCTTGAGGTCGAGCGTCAGCGTGCCGTCGGGCGTGTGGATGCGGCCGCGGGTGCCCGTGGCGGTGAGCTCGAGGTGCGGCGGGTAGACGTCGGCTTCTTCGTTGAAGCCAAAGGTCATTACGTTGCCGCGGAACTCGGCGTGGACTTGGTCGGCCCACTCGTCATCTGCCGGCACCACCACGCCCTTGCAGCGCTTGCTGCGCTGGACGTCGCTGAGGAGCCAGTTGACCTTGGTGTCGCCGTAGTCGTCGATATCCTCATGGAAATCGAGGTGATCCTGGCCGAGACCCGTGAAGACACCGACGGCGAAGTCGCAGGCGGCTACGCGCTTCAAGGCGATGCCGTGCGAGCTGACCTCCATCGTGGCGGTGTCGCAGCCGCGGGCGTGCC
>JADMJS010000301.1 GCA_018780435.1 Myxococcales bacterium | reverse complement strand
CCAGGGGGACGACCCCCTTGCACCCCCCGGACGCCGCGTCGCCGCCGTGTCGGACACGTCGGCAAGTGCGCGCAAGGGGGGCGACCCCCTTGCACCCCCCGGACGCCGCGTCGCCGCCGTGTCGGACACGTCGGCCAGTGCGCGCCAGGGGGACGACCCCCTTGCACCCCCCGGACGCCGCGTCGCCGCCGTGTCGGACCCGTCGGCCCGTGCGCGCCAGGGGGGCGACCCCCTGGCAACCCCCGGACGCCGCGTCGCCGCCGTGTCGGACCCGCCGGCAAGTGCGCGCCAGGGGGACGACCCCCTGGCAACCCCCGGACGCCGCGTCGCCGCCGTGTCGGACCCGTCGGCCCGTGCGCGCCAGGGGGGCGACCCCTGACACCCCGCGGGGAACCTCTCTCGCTCGAGAGGGGTATGCCCTGGGAATGTGTACAACCGGCCTCCGTTCTGGTCCTCACCGCGTCCCGAGCTACGAATGAGACGCCCGGAACGCTTCGCTGACCGTCTCTCGTCGCCGCTGGCTTTTGGTCTCATCGTGCTCGCGCACGGCAGCCGAAGCACGAAGGCGAACGACGAGGTCCGGGTCCTGGCGCAGGGGCTTGGCCACTTCATCGGCGCATCAGCGGCCGCCGATGCGTTCCTCGAGCAAGCGGAGCCCTCCCTCGAAGGGGCCGTCGGGGCGCTCGCGTCGGCGGGGATCACCGACATTCGTGTCTTTCCTTACTTCCTGAACTCGGGTCGCCACGTCCTCGCTGATGTGCCGAAGCTCATCTCGGACGCGGCGGCGCGTTTCCCAGACGTCCAGCTCACGACGTTGCCCCACCTTGGGGGGCTCCCCGGCTTCGTGGAGATGGTGGCCGAGCTCCTGGTGCACGCGTCGGTGACCACCGGTGACGAGCCCTAAGGGTTCGAACCCTCGTTCACGGCGAGGCCGAGCACGCTGCAAAACACAGCGGGTCGTCACAGTCGACGCGGGAATCACCGTTGTCATCGACACCGTCGTCGCACGTCTCCGGCCCGACGATCGCGAGCTCGCTCACCGTCCAGGCGCCGCCGGCGAACGGAACGCCGAGGAACGACGCCTGGAAGCGGAGGCGAACGCGGTTCAACGGGGCGGCGCCGATCGCGAGCCCCGACAGCTTCATGGTGCGCCACGTGGGGACCTCGCACGGCGTATCGCTGAGCGGGAGACCTCCCTGATAGAGCGTGTAGAGCGGGAAGTCCTCGGCACCGGAATAGGGCGACTCGATTGAGACGCGACGGGTGACGAGGTGGTCCGTGGTCCCGGGGCAGCCGTCGCCATAGGCTGGGAAGGTCGTGACCTCTCGAAAAACCAGCCACAGGTCTCCCGCGTCGGACGGCAACTCGAAGCAACAAAGGCTCGCGTCGACGCGCCGCTCGCTCGTGGGGGACGCAGTCCAGTCTCCGGCCAAGGTGAGCTGGCCGTCCGCTCGGACGAAGGTGGGCACACCCGGAGCCACACGCGTGCCGAGTCCGACGCTGTCGACGTCGATTAGCCCCCCAACGAGGGCTGACGTGGTGCAGGCCGTACCGCTTCGCTCGCAGCGGCGATCGAGGCAGTCGATGCGGCCGTCGATGTCGTTGTCGAGGCCGTCGTCGCAGACGGCTTCCGTGTCGCAGCCTGCGTCCTCGGTCCACGTGTGGACGCAGCCGCCCGCGCTACAGGCGTCCTGGCTACACGGCTCGAGATCGTCGCAGCCGGCGGCGGCGCCACAGCTCCCCTGCTGACATCGATCGAGCAAGGTGCAGGGGTCGTCGTCGGCATTGCAGAAGGCGCTCTTGGTACCGACGGTGACGCACCCGAAGGGAAGGACGCACTGGCGCTCAACGCAGGCGTTGCCGTCGAAACACTCGACGAGCTCTGGAGCACCACACTGCCCCGCGGCGCACTGGGCGGGCGCGCAGACCGTCCCGCAGGGGCTGCCGTCGGGCCTCGGCCCGGCCGCGACGCAGCCGCCGTCGACCCCACACGTCCACTGTTCACAAGGGCCGCCTACGTCGTCGCATGGGTCCGGGCCGTCGCAGGCGCCATCATGACAAGTACCGACGAGCCCACACGGGCCGTCGCAAGGGCTGCCGTCGACCTGTGGAGCATAAAGGCAGCCGGCTGAGGCGCTGCACCCGTCGGTCGTACACGGGCTCCCGTCGTCGCAATCCACCCAGGACGTGGGGACGCACGCGCCGGTGGCGTCGCACGTGGCCGTTAGGGCACAAGCGTCCGAGCCGACGCAGGGAGTCCCAGGCGCTTCGAGTGCTTCCGGGACGCACTCGCCATCGACGCACACCGGCGGGATGTGACACGGGGAGGCGGTCCCGCACGGCGTCCCATTCGGGAGCGGCGCAGCGACGCATTGCCCGTCGTCGCAGGTCCCGTCGGCCCTGCACGTGGACCCGCCACCGCACTGCGAGCCATCGGGGGCCACAGAGGTCTCGCACCCCACGTTTGGATTGCAGGCGCTCAACCGGCACGGGATCGTCGGCTCGGGGCAATCGAGCACATCTTGGACCTCACAGAGGCCCTGGTGACACGCGCTTGCGGCGATACACGCGTCTTCGCCCGCGCAGGGTGTCCCGTCGGCGACCTGCGGGCCGGCGCAGAGGCCGTCTTTGCAGCGATCGGGCCCCGTGCAGTCGTCGCTGTCATCGCACGGTGCATCCGGGAGCACGGTGTTGACGCAACCTACGAAGGGATCGCAGACGTCGATGGAACACGGGTCATCGTCGCGACAATCTCTTTTGTTTCCTAGGCATTGCCCCGCCTGGCAGCGGTCATCGAGGGTGCACGGGTCGCCGTCGTCGCACCCAGCTCCGTCCGCCGCCGCCGGCTGGCAAGCCGGGACTCGGACGTCAGGGTCGAACGCGTCGACTCGCGTGTCCTCGACGCGAGCATCCGCCGAAGCGTCATCGCCGGTCGATGAGTCCGCCGCCCACGAGTCGCCCGTGGGCGGCGAAGAACCGCATCCGAAGAGCAGCAACCCCACGAGCCCGAGGGTCGCAGAGGCGCGGATCACCGCGAGCGCCGCGCCACCCGAACGCTCCGCCACTCTCGAACCCCAAGCAGGACCGCGAGCGCGATGAGCAGCGGCGACAGCGCGAGCACCCGCCGTGCCCACAGCGGCGGGAGCCTGTGCTCTCGAAACGCGAAACGAACGCTGCGGCTCGAGCCGGTCGACGCCTCGGCGTCTCCGCTGCACCCCGAGTTACCCGAGGAGTCGCTCGACGAGCTGGAGTCGGAGTCATCCGAACATGACGGGAAGCCGCCTTCGTCGTTCGATGAGGACGAGGTCGTGTCTTCCGAGCCGCAGGCCGGTCCATCGTCGACCGTGTTCACTCCACCGCTTGGCGCGCTGTAGTCACCGTAGTCATCGGTCACGCCGTCGAGCCCATCATCGAGCCCGCCTGCGTCGTCCCCACCGCCCGAGTCAACCCCATCATCGGGTTCGATGAAGATGAAGTCGTCGGTGATCCCGTCGTCCGGATCGTCCTCGACGACGTAGTCATCATGGTACGTCTCGACGTAGTAGGTCTCCTCGGGATAGCCGTAGCAGTCCACGGTGCCGCGGGCATAGCCCCGGCCGGTGAAGGCGCCCGAACCGTCGTCGATCACGATCGCGCCCGACGGGAGCCGTCCCTGACTGCGAAGGATGGCGGGCGACGGCGCCGTGACGGCCCAAGCGTCATCGATGCGGCGCGTGACCTTCCCGTCCGAGAAGGTGGCGTCGAACTCGATATACAGCGAGGTCTCGTCGCCGTATTCGAAGCGGTCCCCGATGACGACCCGCCCGCTGGCCGATGACGGCGAGAAGCTCACCGTCCCCGGCCCCGTCTTCTCGTAGTAGTCGAAGGTCGCCGGGGCCTCGTCGCCGACCGGGGCCAGCGTCAGCTCGATCGTCAGAAAACCTTCGCCGCCGGACGGGAGGACGAGGTCCATCCACACCAGCACCGCGCCGTTTCGGTCGGCGGCGGTGCTGTCGAAGAGGGCGCGCGCGCGGACGACCTTCCCGTCGATGGGGAGCGCCGCCGTGCCGTCGTGAGCGTACGGCGTCGCGGTGGAGGTCGTGCCGAGGAGTCCGAGGAGCAGGACGGTCATCATGGTTCGTCTCCGCGGCGCCCGTCAGAAGTGGAACGACGAGGTGAGGAGGAGTGACGTCCAGCCCAGAAGGTCGTGGTCGTCCTTGACTCGGCTCACGGCGGACACGAAGTCCGATTCCGGCCGGGCCGTCGGGATGCAGGTCTCGACCAGGAGGCCGAGTGAGATGAGCCGGTTCAGGCGGTAGGTGAGGCCGCCGGACACGAAGACTGCAAAGCGCGACGCGTCGGTCTCGAAGCGATCGCGATCATTGACCCACGCGGCCGAGCCCAAGAAGGATCCTCCGAGCCCGAGATCGAAGAAGAGTCGCACCCTCTCGAGCACGAGCATCGTCCGAACGTGAGCGGCGACGTCAAACACGCGGCGCGTGATGTCGCTCGTGAGCGTGCCCGACTGCGTGCTCGCATACATCTCCGAATACTGAAGAGATGCGAGCAGATAGAAGCGAAGGGGGACGTCGTCGAAGCCGCCGCCGAAGCCGAACTGAGTGCGGACGCCAAAGCCGACCGGGTCCTCGGGGAAGCCGGTCCCGAAGACGGGGCCGACGCCGACTTCGGCGAGGAGCCACGTGGGCTCGGATCGTTCGGGGCCATCCGCCGCCGCGGGCTCGGCGCCGAGACCCGCGATAAACAGGACGGCGACGAAACAGGCCGAGCGAGCGCACCTTCGAGGACGTTGCAGCACCTGTGTCTCCGCCGTGAATCGTTCCACCGGGCGAGTATAGACGAAGAGTCTCAAGCAGGCTTCACTGCGTGTAGCTCGGTGCACCGCAACTTTTCGCTCGAGGGCGCAAGAGAGCGTAGATCCCTTTCCAAGGTCACGCGTTCAAGCGAGCCGCTCGCGCCCCGTGAGCCTTCTTGCCAGTGACGGACCGCCCACTCGGGCGACAGGGAACATCATGCAACTCCGCTCGCGTCACGCGTCGCTCATCTCGGTGGGCCTCGGCGTCACCCTCTTCGTGCTCTCTGGCGCTGCGCTCGCGGCCGATGCGGAGCCCGTCACCACGACCATCTCGGCGGTGACGGTCTACGCCGACCGGGCACAGGTCACCCGCACGGGCACGGTCGAGCTGAATGGGACGCGACGCTACGCCGTCGAGAAGCTGCCCGGCTGGATCGACCCCGAGTCGGTGCGCGCCACGTTGAAGCCCAGCAGCGGTCGTATCCTCGATGTCACCGTGGAGACCTCCTTCCTCGCCGAGGCCGCTGGCGACGCCGTCAAAGCAGCCGACGCGGCCGTGCGTGAGATCGCCGACCAACTCGGCGAGATCGAGGACGAGGAGAAGGTCCTGAAGGATGAGATCGCGCGTCTCGAGTCTCTGCGCGCGTTCACCATCGACAAGCTCCCGAAAGAGCTCGCGACGCGCGACATCTCGGTCAAGACGATGGGCGACACCCTCGGCTTCG
>JADMJS010000514.1 GCA_018780435.1 Myxococcales bacterium | reverse complement strand
GAAGCAGAAGTTGCCGTGCGTGGTCGTGCTGATGCCGTACGAGCCAGACGGGCAGGCAGTCGCGAGCGCAGTGCCGCACACGCTGTCCAGGACGAACAGCTCCCGTCCGAAGAACGCGTCGTCGGCCGCGAAGAAGAGCAGGTCGCCCACCGGCGTGAACGAGCGTGGAGAGGAGCGCGCCGATCCTGGGCGGATGTCCTTGACGAGCACCGTGCCCGCCTCTGTGCCGTCGCTCTTGAACAGCTCGCGGCCGGTCGCTGGTGTGTCTGCCGAAAAGAACAGCCGATTGCCGAATACGGCCAAGTTGTCCGGATTAGAGCCGCCGGACCCAGGGTTGATGTCCTTGACGAGCTCCACGTCCGTGCCGTCGCTCTTGTACAGCTCGCAGTCGTCGAAACCGTTGCACGCCTTGAAGTACACCAAGCTGTTGACGACGGTGAGGAACAACGGCCCTGAGTTGAGCGGTCCTGGGAAGATATCCTGGACGAGCACTGTGCTCGCCAGCGTGCCGTCGCTCTTGAAAAGCTCGCAGCCTACGCCGCTGACACAGGCGCGAAAGAGGAGCGCGCCGCCGAGCGCGACGAGATCCCCAGGGAACGAGCCGCCGCTGCCGCCGACGATGTCGATGAGCTCCGTGCCCGCTGCCGTGCCGTCGCTCACGTACAGCTCGGTGCCGCTGGCTGTGGTTGACGCCGAGAAAAACAACTTGTTGCCGACGACGGTCAAGTCGGTGGGGAAGGAGTCGCCGGCGGGCTCGATGTCGGCGACGAGCGTCACGCTGGTGCCGTCGCTCGTGAAGAGCTCGCAGCCGTTGGCATCGTCGCACGCCTGGAAGAACAGCGCGCCGTTGAAGGCCACGAAGCCCGACGGGTCGGAGCTGGCCGATCCTCCGTTGAGGTCCTGGACGAGCACCGTGCCGATCTCTGTACCGTCGCTCTTGTACAACTCGCAGCCCGTCCCCACGGTGCAGGCGCGAAAAAAGAGCGTGGTGCCGAGCACGAAGAGCGCCTCCGGGCTCGAGCTGCCCGCGTCGGCGACGATGTCCTTGACGACCCGCGTGCCCGGCTCCGTGCCGTCGCTCGAGTGCAACTCACACCCAAGCACCGCATCGCAGGCCGAGAAGAACAGCTTGTTGTTGAAGGCGACGAACTCGCGCGGGTCAGAGCCTTCGGGCCCTGGGAAGATGTCCTTGACGAGCACGGTGCCCGCGGTCGTGCCGTCGCTCTTGTGCAGCTCGCACCCGGTCGTCCCCTCAGGGCACGCGCGGAAGAACAAAGTGTCGCCGACGGCGGTGAACTGCTCGAGGTCGGAGGACAAGGTACCGCCGACGATGTTCTTGACCATCACCGTGCCCGGCACCGTGCCGTCGGTCTTGAACAGCTCGCAGTCGATCGAAGAGACGCAGGCGCGAAAGAGCAGCGTGGTGCTGTCGAGGACGGTGAGCGACGACGGGTCGGAATTGGCGCTGCCGGGGTTGATGTCGGCAAAGATGACCGTGCCCCCGTCCGTGCCGTCGCTCTTGTAGAGCTCGCATCCGGCTCCGTCCTCGCACGCCGAGAAGAAGAGCGAGCCGGCGAAGACGACGAGGCTCTGCGGGTCGGAGTCGCCGGCGCCGTTGATGTCCTTGAAGCGGCCAGTGTTCGCTGGAGTGCCGTCGCTCGAGTACAGCTCGCGCCCGGTCACAGGGTCGGTCGCCGAGAAGAAGAGCTTGCCGTTGAACTCGACAAAGTTGGCCGGGTTGGAGCTGCCGGCGCCGTTGATGTCCTTGAAGAGCGCCGTCGTCGTGCCGTCGGTCTTGTAGAGCTCGCAGTCGCCCAAAGCGTCGCACGCCTGGAAGAAGAGCGAGCCGCCGAACAGGATCAAGTTCGACGGGTTGGAGCTGCCGGGATCGACAATGTTCGCGAAAACTGCCGTGCCCGGCTCGGTGCCGTCGCTCTTGAACAACTCGCAGCCCACGGTGAAGTCGCACGCGCGGAAGAACAACTCACCGTTGAACTCGGCAAAGCTGGCGGGGGCGGAGCTGTCCGATCCCGCGACAATGTCGACGAGGAGGCCCGTGCCCGCCTCCGAGCCGTCGCTCTTGTAAAGCTCGCAATTGTTCCCGCCATCTTCGCACGCCTGAAAGAACAGCGCGCCGCCAAAGGCAAAGAGTTGCGATGGGCTGGAGCTACCGGACCCAACGACGATGTCCTTGACCAGCACCGTGCCGGCCTCGGTGCCGTCGCTCTTGAAGAGCTCGCAGCCGATCGTGTCGAAGAGGCACGCCGTAAAGAACAGCGTGCTACCGATGACGGTGAGCTCACCCGGGCTCGAGTCTTCAGCGCCGGGGTTCAGGTCCTTGACGATCGTCGTGCCGGCCTCGGTGCCGTCCGACTTGTAGAGCTCGGTGCCAAAGTCGCCATCGGCAGCAAAGAACACGAATCCGCCCATGCGAGCCATCGATCTTGGCGACGACGGTGCACCCGACGTCTCGAGGTCCTTGAGGAGGCGGACCACGTCGAGAGCGCGGCCGGCCGCGATCAGGAGCGCGCAGGCGAGCAGCAACGTGGCGAGCATCCTGTACCAGCCATAAGAGGCACGCGGCAGCGCGGCAGCGATCACAAACTCACTCTTGCTAAATCTGCTTTCTCAAGAGAGAAAAAAAAATTTCTCAATTTTTTTTTTTTTTTTTTTTTCTTATGAGGGGTCGGCTCGCCGTCGTGGCGAACGAACTGGCGTGGGCGCGCATGAGTCGTGCGTGCTGAAGACGACTGCAACGAGCGCCGCCAGCCGCGCTCGTGTGATCTCCCAGTGCTTGGTGTTGGTCGACACGCGTCGAATCGCTCATAATCATCACGTTGTGCGAGTCACACACTCCACTTTCATTGAATCCACGGAGCGGCCGGGCGACACCGCTTTTTGCTCATCGTGTCGTCGTCTGCAAACGACCAGATCACAGATCGCGTCGGGCGACGGCATGAGCGGGGCAGCCGGCGCGTGAGCTGGGCTGTCGAAATGTGAGATTGGGTTGGGCTGAATGAATGAATCGTACTCGCCACGCGAGACGCGCGTTGGAGTTTTTTTCACTTTAGCCTGTTTTGAAAGTTTTTTTTCACTTTAGCCCCCCGCCAGAGATTTTTCGGGTTTTCACTGTACCACAACGGGCTTTCACTGGGGCTTCTCCGAGCACATGGCCTTGCTGTGGCCGCTCTTGCCGCAGGCGGCGCACTTCTCCGTGCACGACGCCTTGTTGTGGCCGACGTTGCCGCACGTGGCGCACGACACCGTGCGGCGCTTCTTGGGAGGTGCCGTGAGCGTCGCCGTCGACGACGACGCCGTCGCCGCGACCGCCGTCGACGACGACGCCGTCGCGGCGGTCGCCGACGCGGCCGCCGCTGTCGGCGCGCGCGACGCGCGACGGACCGCGCCGCCGGTGTCCTCGCCGACCGACGGGATGCGCTTGTCGCTCTTCGGTCGGCCGCGGCCGGGCTTCTCCGAGCCGATCGCGGTGCCGTCGGCCTTGGTGGGCAGGAGCTTGACGAGGTTGCGCTTCTCGAGCGTGGCCAGGTCGATCGACGGGTCGACCAGCTGAAAGTCGAACGCGGCGCGCAGCTGCTCGTAGCGCAGGCCGTGCGCGAAGAAGCAGCGCAGCATCGACGGGTTGTTGTTGGCGACGTAGATTGCGTGCGCGCACGGCGTGCCCATGGTCTGCGGCCAGCCCCACGTGCACGTGTAGTCGACGACGCTCACCACCACCGAGGTGTTGTTGCGCAGCTTGACGTCGTACGCGTTGACGTCGGGCTGCTTCGTGATGCTGACCACGTCCTGGCCGGCGGCCTTCTGCGCCACGAGGAAGCGCTCGCCGAGCTGGCCGTACGCCGGGCGCATGGCCTTGGCCACCTGCTTGTTCACGTCGTCGCCGTCCAGGTCGCCCGAGAGCACGATCTGCTGGAGGTCGCGGTACTGCTTGGACGCCAAGCTGAGAATCGTCATGAGCGCAGAGCGGAGCGGCGCCTGGCGCGCGCCCGACGCCGAGAGGCTGGCGTTGAACGTCTCGGCGTTGTTGGTCGTGACGAGGCCGCAGCGCGGCCCGACGGCGTACGCCTGCGCCCAGAGGCGCGGCGGGTACGTGCCTTTCGACATCAGCATGTGCGCGAGAATGAACGTGTGCATCTGCTTGCGCTGCTCGAGCGGCAACGCATCGTCGACGCGTGCTTCTCGGACAGGAGCGCGGTCACCAGAGCGTCGACCTCCACGACTGACACGGCCAACGAGACGCTCGGCCAGACGACGGGCACGAGCGAACTGTGCCGCTGGAGAGCGTGGAGCTCGAAGCAGCGATCAGTGACAGCCCGTCGCCCTCAGCGTTCTTGCTCGAGGCCGACAACTTGATGGGCAACATGCAGGCCGAGGCACACGTGCGTCGGCCGCGCAAACGGCGCGTTGGTTGCCGCGGAGCTCGACGCGGCGGACAAGAGGACAGGGCAGAAACCGAGCGAGTTTGAGGCAGCGATGGCAAACAACCAAAGGAGAGGCTTGTCGCACAACAAGACTCAACTTTCAGGCGGGGGGCTAAAGTGAAAAAAAACTTGCAAAACAGGCTAAAGTGAAAAAAACTCAGCGCGTTGGAAAAAGTCTCGCTCCGCCGCCAACTTTGTCTCGCTCGCCGAATGGCTGAAACGCTCCGCCGCAAGTACATGCGCAACCGCCCTGATGGGCCGCAGTGCAATATTTGTTTGAGACGATTCTGCGATAGCCATTCGCTGCGGCAGCACAAAGATCGGATTCACAACGCGAATCGTATCGATCGCTTCGAGTGCGAAACGTGCCATCGCCGCTTCAGCCAACGCGGCAACATGCTCAAGCATGTGCGCACCGTGCATTTGAAGGAGCGGCGCTTCCTGTGCGGCGACTGCGGCCAAGCGTTCGGCCAGAGCGGCAACCGTGACGAGCACGTGCGCATGGTTCACGACAACATTCGCTCGGCGCCGTGCTTTCACTGTGGCAAGACGTACGCCAGCGACGGCGCGCTCATGCGCCACACTCAGCGCGTTCATTACGGAAGAATCGCGAATCCGCGGCCGTGCAGCGAGTGCGACTACGTGGGCGACTACCCGTCTCACCTCCGAGCCCACTTCATCGCTCGCCACACGAAGCTGCGTTTCCGCTGCGCCTTTGGCTGCGAGATCTGGTACTCGACTGCCAGCCACCTCGGCCAGTGCCACCTCAAGAAGAAAAAGATCCACCGCATCCGCCGTCACTTCAAGTACTACGCCATCCCGAAACTTCTCTTCCGCGATCCGCTCCCTCCCAACTCCACTCTCCCCGTCGAGTGCCTCTGGTGTGACATGCGTTTCCCCGACAACGACGGCCTCAAGTTCCACCTCGTCCGCGCGCACCTGTGAAAACCTCAAAAAAAATTCAACGATGTTTGTGAATCGGCGCGAGTCGATTGTGACCGAGGCCATCGACGGCCTGGTGGCAGCGTCAGGCGGCCAACTGGCGCGGCTGGACGGCTTCCCGCACATCAAAGTGGTGCT
>JADMJS010000077.1 GCA_018780435.1 Myxococcales bacterium | reverse complement strand
GCCTCCTCCCACGTCATCCCGGCGCTCGTGAAGAAGATCCACGACGCCAAAGCGCTCGGCCTCTCGCGCCTCGTCTGCTGGGGCGACGGCTCCCCGACGCGCGAGTTCCTCTACGTCGACGACGCCGCCGACGGCCTCGTGGCCGCCCTCGAGAAGCTCGAGACCTCGGATCCGGTGAACCTCGGCTCGAGCGAGGAGATCAGCATCAAGGCCCTCGTCGAGCTCATCGCCCGCCTGATGGGCTACGACGGCGCCATCGAGTGGGACGCGAGCAAACCCAACGGCCAGCCGCGCCGCAAGCTCGACGTGTCGCGCGCCGAACGCCTCCTCGGCTGGCACGCCCAGGTCGGCTTCGAAGAGGGCCTCCGGCGCACTATCGCTTGGTACGACGCGCACCCGCTCCCGGTCGTGCCGCCGACTTGGTGATCGCCAGTCGCGACGAGACCTTACGCGACGACCTCCTGGGCCCCTGGACGTGTACGGAAGGCCGGCTCTCGCTCGTCATCGAGCGCCCGGGAACGGGCGCGCTCACGGTCACCGTCTGGCTCGGCCTCGGGGAGCGCGTCCTGGCCGCCGCGAGACCCGCGCGCTATCGGGCTAGAGACCCGGACGCCGGCAGCAGCCCCAACGCCAGCGCGCGCCTCGATCGTCTCGAGGTCGAGCTGGGCGACGTCAACCTCGGCCCCACGTATACGCTCCTCATCGCCGGCCCGAATGATGATGGGGGCTCGTGGGGTGGTTTTGCGGCACGCCCACTCCTGCCGACCGACGCCCCGGAGGACGTGTCCCTCTTCCCGGAGGCCGGCGCGAGCTACTACGAAGTTGCTGGAGGGGTCAACATCGGGTCCTGAGCCGGAGGTGTCAGGGGCGTTCGTCCGCCATCGTCGGGTGACGACTCATGCCTCGGGCCAATTCGCCCCACCCGCGCACGAACCTCGATGGCATCGATTCTGCTAGGCGCCCCGGCGGAGGCCCAACCATGTTCAATCGCTCTCTCGCACGCGTCACGGCGCTCTTTAGCACCGCCGTCCTACTCTCGAGCTGCGGCAACGACCGCACGCCCAGCGAGCCCGATCCGGACGAGGTCGAGCTGAAGGCCATCGATCAAGCCGCGTCGGCGCTCGACTTGGCGGCGCGAGAGAGCGTCGATCAGCTCTCGGCTCTGGGTGACGCGTTTGATGAACGACTGACGGACGATGACATCGTCGTGCTCTTTCGTAACCACGCCGCCTTCCTCGAGGCGATGGGGTCGAACACGCAGTTCGTCCCAGACGCCGCGTTCCTTGCGCTGGTCGAGCGGCTCCGGGACCTGCCCTTCCTGGAGCTATTGCCGGAGCCCGTGGACGCCGCTAGTGAGCTGACGTCCGCGCTACGAAGCGAGCACCTCGATCAGCGAGCGGGGGCGCTCTACATTTCGACCCTCGAACCCGGCTGCGCACTGCCGTGCACGCTCCAAGCGTCGACGTGGGCCATGCTCGACCTCAGCATCACGACGCTTGAGAAGTACTTCGGTGGGCTCGTCGCGAGTGGGGTCGACTGCGCCAAGTCGATCGCGGACTCGATCCCCTGCTTCAAGGAACCGCCCAAAGTAGGCAGCCCTTGCGGCCGAGCGGAGATGATCGGAAACACCGTCGATTGTGCCGCGTTCATCGGCGAGGTCGGCCTCGAGCTGTCCCCCCTCTCGAAGGCGAAGCAGGCCTACGCGCTCTCGAAGCTCATCATCGGCCTCTGGGGCGCGGGCCGCCTCGCCGTGGCGTCTCAAGCGTGGGTCGAGAAGTGCCGGGCCTATCAGGCCGCGGGTTGCCCGGAACCGGGCTGCGGCGAGAACGAACGAAAATGCCTCGCCGTGAACGGGGTGGGCTCCAAGTGCTGCCCGACGTCGGCGTCGTGCGTCGAGTGCGGCGCCTGCGCCGAGCCTTGCGGCGAGACCTGCTGCGCTCTCGGCCAACGTTGTGACGGCGGCGTGTGCACGACCTGCACGGTCGGCTGTGGGAGCCGATGTTGCGTCGCTGGGGAGTTCTGCCCCGAGCCCGAGTCGGGCACCTGCGAGCTGTGTGGCAACCCCTGCGGCACGACGTGCTGCGAGGACGACGCGACGTGCATCGCCGCGACCGGGACCTGCTGTGACTCGCCCTGCGGCACCGAGTGCTGCGGTGATGACGAGGAGTGCATCAGCGATGGCGGCCCACCGTCATGCTGCGATCGTCCGTGCGGAGGCGAGTGTTGCGACCCCGACCAGCTCTGCGACCCGAACGGCGGGGGCTGCGTGGTCATGGGCGGGTGCGACGACCTCCCACCCGTCAATTGCAGTCAGATGTGCACGGAGGCGGCGCAACAGTTCGCGGAACAGTGCGCTGCGAAGGAGGGCGTCCTCACCCCCCTGAACATCCCTGAGTGCGTGTCCGCCTGCAGCTGTAAGCTGAACCAGGTCCCGGACCTCATCGGCTGCCTGATGGGACTCGCGTGCGTCGGCTGCGACAAGCTCGAGTCGGTCGTCGACACGTGCGGGACGCCAGAGGCCAAGTGCGTCTACACTATCGGCGACTGATCTTTTGATCCCTCGAGAAGGGAGGCGCCATGGAGTCCGTGAGTCCCGACTACGCCAGAGCACACGTCCTCATCATCGGCGCAGGCCCTGCAGGCACTGCATGCGCCATCCGTCTTGCACAGCGGGGCGTCAAGGACGTCCTGCTCGTCGACTCCCATGACTTCCCACGCGACAAGACCTGCGGCAGCGGACTCTCTGGCAGCGCCGTCGCAGCGTTGAAGGCGCTGGGAGCATGGGGGCGAATCGCCCCGCTCGCGTATCCAATTCAGGGGATACGCGTCGTCACGCCGGCCGGGCATGAGGCGGTCTCGGATGGCGGTGAGGACCGCCACGCGTTCGTGTGCGTGCGACGTGTGCTCGACGCGGAGATGTTGACCGTCGCGCGAGAACGCGGCGTGCGCTTCATCCCACACTTCAAGGCGGCGCACCCGATCCTCCAGGGCCAACGTTGGGTGGGGATGGAGGACACCGAGGGCCGTGTGATTCGCGCCGACGTGGTCGTGGTCGCGACGGGCGCACATTGCAAGTGGACGCTGTCCACCGAACCCAAGTACTCGGTCCACGCGATCATGGGCTGGTGGGACGATGTGCCCTACAGCCCTCACTGCGTCGAGATGATCTGGTACCGCGCCCTCGATGGTTATTATGGCTGGCTCTTCCCGGAGGGCGGCCGTCGAGTGAACATCGGCATCACGTACAGCGACCGGGTCAAGGAGCCCGGCGCGCGGGAGCTCTTCACCTCCTTCCTCGACCGGCACTACGGTGAGCGCCTCCAGGGCGCGACGCAAGTAGGCGACTGGAAGGGCCACCCGATCGTCTACGGCTGGAAGCTCGGGCGGCTGTGGTCACCGGGCCGCATCGTCATCGGTGAAGCCGGGCACATGACCAATCCGTTTACGAGCGAAGGAATCTCGCAGGCGATGCGCTCCGGGATCTTCGCGGCTGACGCGCTCGGCGACGTGCATGACGGCGTGAAGAGCGAAACCGAGGCGCTCGACCACTACGAGTCCACGTGCGCCCGCACCTTCCTCCCGAGCTTCTGGGCCAGCGGCGCCTTCCTCGCGGCGGCCCGGACGCCCGTGCTCGACGCGGTCGTGAAGGCGACTCAGTCGTCGTTTCTGAAGAACACGATCGGCAAGGCGCTGAGCCACCTCTGAGTCACGGGGAGCGGCCTCGTTTCGGGCTCACCGCGCAGGCGGCGCACGCCGGCTTGCGAGACCGGCTGCGCCGCCACAGCCAGAGCCCCGACGCCGCGACGATCACGGCCACGACGACCTCTTGAATCCACGAGTCCATCAGGAGAAGCCGAGCAGTGTGCCGATCTGAAAGGTCGCGAGCGAGGCAAGCCACGCCAGGGCGTTCATGTACACGATGGACGCGAGCGGCCATTGCCAGCCGCCGGTCTCACGCCGAAGCGCGGCGACGGTGCTGAGGCACTGCATGGCGAGCACGAAGAAGACCATGAGCGACACGCCCACGAGCGGCGTGAAGCGGGGCTGGCCCGTAGCGGGGTTCGTCTCGCGGAGCAGCGCGTCACGGAGCACCGGCGACTCTTCGCCTTCGTCCGCGCCGACGCCATAGACCTGACCGAGCGTGCTCACGAGCACCTCGCGCGCCGCGAAGGAACCGATGAGGCCAATCCCGATCTTCCAGTCGAAGCCCAAGGGGGCAATGATTGGCTCGATCGCGTGCCCGAGCTTGCCGGCGACGCTGTGCTGGAGGCGGTGCTGTCCCTCCGCGTGGGAGACGGCGGCAAGGACCGCGGCGCTGACCTCGTCTTCGGACATCGGCTCCACGGCGTCAGCGGCGATGAGGCGTGCCGTCTGCTCCACGATGGTCTTGGCCGTGTCGCCCAGCTCGGACTTCGGATAGCTCATCGCAGCCCAGAGCACGATCGAGAGCGCGACGATGACCGGACCTGACTCCGTGATGAAGGCGCGTGATTGCGACCAGACGTGCATCAAGACGCCGCGCACGCTCGGGATGCGGTAGTCAGGCAGCTCCAGCACGAGCGGCGGCGCTGGCGCGGCCAGCACGGTGCGCTTCAGGAGCCAGGCGGTGAAGAACGCGGCCAGGATGCCGAGCAGATACATCGCAGCCATGATGAGGCCGCCCGCGGAGAGGCCGAAGACCGGCTGCGCGCTGGCAAAAAGCGCCGAGATGACGAGGGTATAGATGGGAAGTCGCGCGCTGCAGCTCATGAAGGGCGCGATGAGCATCGTGACCAGTCGGTCACGCGGCTGTTCGACCGTCCTCGCGGCGGAGATGCCAGGGATGGCGCACGCAAATGAGGTCATGAGCGGTAAAAACGCCTTGCCGTGAAGTCCGACCCGCGACATCGGCCGGTCGAGGAGGAACGCCGCGCGGGCCATGTAGCCCGAGTCTTCGAGGAGCGCGATGGCCGTGAACAGGATGATGAGCTGCGGCAAGAAGACGGCGACGTTGCCGACGCCCGCGATGAGGCCGTCGAGGACGAGCTCGTGAAGCGCGCCTTCCGGCAGCTTCGCGCCGAGCCACCCCTGCAGCCAGCCGATGCCGGCTTCGACGCCGCCGATGAGCGGCTCGGATCCGGTGTAGACGAGCTGGAAGAGGCCGATGGTCGCGAGCGCGAAGAGCAGGAGCCCAACCGCCGGATTCGTAACGACGCGGTCGATGCGGCCGGAACGGTCCGGCACTGCGGGCCCTACGGCGCGAATGACGCCCGCCGCGATCGGGTCGATGAACGCGTAGCGGGCGGCGATGAGCCGGCGCCCCAAGGTCTCCGGGCCGCGGGTCGCGGCGGTGGCGACGAGGCGGTCGAGCTGATCGGCGAGATCCTCGTGGAGCGAGGCCCGAGCGCTCGGAGCGGAGGTGAGGAGGTACGCCGCTTCACCACGGCTTCCGTCGTGGCCGCTCGCACGCAGGACACGCTGTGCGTTTTCGAGGACCTGCAGGTCGAGGTCCGAGAGTGTCGCGAGGACGCTGGGAATACCGCCGCCCGCCTCAATGGCCGCGAGCAACGCCGGGATCCCTTCGCCCGTCATGGCGCTGACCGCAACGGCCGGGACGCCGAGGCGCTGGCTGAGGAGCGCCGCGTCGACCTCGAGGCCCGCTGCACGCGCGGCGTCGACTTGGTTCAGGGCGAGTACGACGGGGCGTTCGAGTTCGAGGAGCTGGAGCGCGAGATAGAGCCCCTTTTGGAGGTGGGTCGCGTCGATGACGACGATGATGAGGTCCGCACGGGCCCCACCCAGACGTCCGGTGAGGACGTCGTGTGCGACCTCTTCATCGCGAGAGCGCGCGACGAGGCTGTGGCAGCCGGGGACATCGACGAGCTCGGCGGGGCCCCGTTCGAGGCGCAGCGCCGCCGTACGCCGCTCCACCGTGGTGCCGGGGTAGTTCGCGACGCGGGCGCGAGCGCCGGTGAGTCGATTGAAGAGGGCTGTCTTGCCGACATTCGGGTTGCCGGCGAGGGCGATGCGGAGAAGGTCGGTCGTCCTGGCGGGCGCGGCGCTAGCGCTCACGACACCAGCTCCACGCGCTGCGCTTCCTGCCGACGAAGGCTGAGCTTGTACCCCCGGACCCGAATCTGCATGGGCGATCCGAGCCGGCTTGGAGAGATTACGGTGACTTCGGCGCCAGCTACAAGGCCCATCTCCATGAGGCGTTCGGACAAGGTGTCGAAGGGGACGACCCGCGCGATGCGGGCGGGAGAATCAGGGAGCAGGTCGGCGAGTGTCACGGCAGGACTGTAGCGCTACGAGCCGATTGTTGAAAGTGAGTATCGAGAACAAGAAGCAGACCACCCCTTCAAGGAGTGCACCCTTCGGGCGCCTTCTCAGCCATCAGGGTGCCGTCGGCAGCCGTGACACCGACGCGCTCGACCTTGGCCTCGCACGCCCACGAGACCGTCGCCCCGGTGAGCTTGCTGCCCACGACCTGGTCAAGCTTCATCGTGGCGGCACCGTTGGTCGTGATGCCAGAGTCGCCGGCGTGGCGGACGGCGACGTGGGTGAAGGTGGCGGTGCCCTGCGCGTGAACGGTAATTCCGCTCCACGCGCCGGCCTCCGGTCGCGCGCCTTCGAAGACCACGGGCGCCTCGACGGTGCCTTTGGCGTCGAGCGTCGCGCGCTCCCATTCACCGACTTGCATGCCCTGCCCGTCTGCGAACTGGAGCACCGTCCCCGCGTCGATGGTCAGCGTCCCTTGCACTCGGAGGCCGTCTTCGAAGCGCAGCGGAGCGCCTGGGTTCTTCCAGGTGCCGCCCTCGGTCCCGGTCGCCGCGTCGTTCACGAGGATGACGCTCCCTTCGCCCCAGCGATTCCCGGCGCCGAGCGCCTTCACGCCCGAGGCCGCGAGGCGCAAGGGCGGGGAGCCGACCACAGGACCTGCGGGATCGGCGCCACGGACGACGAACTGGTTGTTCTCGAAGGCCTTGATCTTGGCGGCGACGCCAAAGCCGACGTTCTTCTGATTCATTCGGAAGGTGGAGCCCTTGATCGACACCTGGGCCTCATCGGCCGCCCAAACGACGCCATTGTCGCCGCTACCGCCGAGCTCGAAGGTGGCGCCCGAGAGGTCGAGCACGCCGCTCCCGCCGACATGGAGGCCGTCCCACGAGCCGGGCTCTTGGCCTTCGAGCGGGCCGAAGGTGACGGGCGCGGTCTCTGAGCCGGTCGTCGTGAGCTGGCCTCGGCTCCACTCACCGACGACGATGCGGGTGTCGCGAGCGACCTTGATGGCGTTCGGGCCTTCGATGATCCAGGTCGGGGACTGGCCGTTCTGGCCCTCCACACGCAGCTCACCTTGGACGACCCACGGCGCGCCGATCGGCTTCCAATTGATGGCTTTGTCGACTGCCCCCCCGACGACCTGCACGACCCCGGTCGCGTCCTTCGGGAAGACGTTGTCGGTCGCGATCGCACCGGTGCACGCGAGCGGCAGACGCACCGCCGCTTGACCGACCGTCTCGAAGGTCGTGCCCGAGAGGGTGCCGAGCTGAACGCCGTCTCCCGTGACGAAGACGCCGACGGACTTTGCGCTGCGGATGGTCGAGCCCCGGACGGCGACCTCTTCAGCGCCGCTCACGGTCAGAGCGCCATCGTCGTTGCTGCCGGCATGTTCGATGACGAGGCCATCGAGGGTGGAGCGGTCGCCGCTGCTGCCGATGAAGACGCCGCCCCAGCTCCCGGGGACCTTGTCGCCGCTCGCGGTGAAGGTGACGGGCTTCTCGGGCGTGCCCTTCACGACGAGCTTGCCGGTCTTCCATTCACCGATAACGAGGCGCGCGCCCGGTGCGAACGAGAGCGTCGCGCCGGCTTCGATGGTGAGTGTCCCGCCCTCGACCCGGTACTCGCCCGTGACCGGGACGACGCCACATTCGCCCTTGATGACGCGGTCGACCTCGTCGGTGCCGCCGAGTGACTTCGGGCATTCGCTGTCGCTCTTCTTCTCCGCCACCGCTTCACCCGCCGCGTTTTGTGGCGGGGCGGCTTCGGGCGCCGCCGGGGCTTCAGGGGCGGCTTCAGGGGCGGCTTCGGGCGCGGGTCTAGCGGCTTCTGAGGGTGCGCTGGGCTTGTCGCCGCTGGCGGCCGCCGGCGCCGGTTCGTTCTTCTTGCACGCGGAGAGGCCGAGGGGCAGTGCCGCCATCGAGGCGATCACAGTGACCCGCAATGCGGAACGGGCTCGACCGGACACGACCATCGGATTTTTCATAGCGCCGGTTCTAGCAGGCGAACCGGTCGCGTCAAGACTGTCCTCTACAGACCCACGAGAGATCTCATACACTCCTGCGGCATGCCGAACCGCGCCCTGACGATCCTTCGCAGCCGCCCCCGCTTCGGCCCGCCGGGCGCCCGTGAGCGCGTCCGCGCGCTGCTGCCCGGGCTCCCCGACGGGGTGAAGATCACGGGCTCGAACGGTAAGGGCTCCACGAGCCACCTCACGGCGCTGGGCCTCGGCGCCCTGGGCCTCCGCACCGGGCTCTTCATCTCACCACACTTCCTCGATCCCCGAGAGCGCATCGCCATCGTCGGCCCCGAAGGACATCCGGTCCCCATCGCTGCCGATGACTTCGACCGCGTCATCGCGGACGCGGCACGGTCACTCCCGGGCGGCGCCCAATTCGAGGTGTTGACACTCGCGGCGGCCCGCTACTTCGAGGCGCAGCGCCTCGACGCCGTGGTCTGGGAAGCGGGCATCGGCGGCCTCCACGACACGACGGCGGGCATCCCGTCGAGCATCAGCATCCTCACCCACGTCGCGCTCGAACACACGGCCCTGCTCGGCAACAGCCTCGCCGCCATCGCCGCCGACAAGGCGCAGCTCGCCTCACCCGGGTCGACGTTGATCCTCGGGCCACTTGACGAGATCGCCGACGCCTCCGCCCGTGCCGCGACGGGGGCCGGGCACGTTCACCGAGTGACCGCTCCGGTCGCCACGGGCCTCCTCGGTGCCCACCAAGGCTGGAACGCGGCGTGCGCCGATGCGGCGATACGGCACTTCTGCCGACCACGCGCTCATAGCGATGTCGCGTTCGACGCCCGGCTCGCGGCGGCGTTCGCCCGAGCCCGCGTCCCCGGCCGCTTCGAACCGGTTCCGCTTGCGCCCACCTGGTCGAGCGACGTGCCGGTCTGGATCGACGCGGCGCACAACGTCTCGGGGCTCGAGGTCGCGAGAGAGACGGCCCGGGAGACCTTTGGGCGGCGCCCCGTGGTGCTCCTTCTCGGCGTGTCCACGGACCGCGACGTCGAAGCGATGGTCCCCATCATCGAAGCAGTCGGTGCGGCGCTCGTCGTGACGTCGGCACATCATAAAGGAGCACCAGCAGAGCGGCTCGCGGCGGCAGCGACGCGGCTGAACGCGGAGGTAGTCCGCGATCCGAGCGACGCACTCGCGATCGCCATCGCTGAGGCCGAACGGCGCGGTGGCCTCGTGTTCGCCACGGGGGGGCTCTTCCTGGCCGCCGAAGTCGCGGCCGCGGCGTCAGGGCATAATCCGATGGAATTACAGTGGTTTTGACGACTTCGAGAGCGGGTCGTTCGGTCAGAGTCGGCACTTCTGAAGGACTTTTGCGACTTTCTGCGACTTTCTCAGGCGAAAGCTCAACAACCCGTTTCGGGGTCCCGAAGGGCTTTATGAACGCAGCAGCGCAGGCTGCTCCCCACCGCCGGTCCCCACCCGGCAGCGGGGCCTCAGCAAAGCCAGCATGGATTCCTGACGACCGAGGGGTGTCATCGCCGCCCCCGGCCGAGTCCGCTTCCCCACCTAGGGAACCCGGTGCCCGCGCGTCCTTCCGGCGTTCGGGCATCGGGTTCTGCTCTTCAACCTCCCCTGACATACCGGACTTGGCCCCGAACGGAGCCACCCCATGATGTTCGCGTCGTCGGAACAGTGGCGTCGCGGCCGTGTTCGCTGGCACTTCGCCCCGCCACGGACGCCCGAACGTCGCCTCGTTGCCCTGCACGGCTTCACCGGCGATGGCGTCGACTTCACAGCGCTCGCCGAGTCCCTGTCAGAGCGGTCCGAGGCGCTGGGGGTGACCGCACTCGATCTCCCGGGCCATGGGATGAGCAGCGCCGAACCCGGCGCCTGTGACTTCGACCGTCAAGTCATTGAGATCATCGACGTCCTGGCGATCGAAGCGCGCCGCGGCGCTCCGATCCTCCTCGGCTACTCCATGGGCGCGCGACTCGCACTCGCGGCGGCGTTAGCCCCGCAGCGAGGCCCGTTGCGTGGGCTGGTGCTGGTCAGCGGCCATCCCGGCCTCCGAACGGATGACGAGCGGCGCATGCGACGGGACAGCGACGAGGCGTGGGCGCGCATTCTGGAGACGGGCGGTATGGGGGCCTTCCTGACGCGATGGCAGCAGCAGCCGCTCCTGGCTCCCCAACTGGCGACACCGGGCGCCGCCGCCCGAACCGTTCGGCGGGCGCACGCGCGTCCAGAGGCCCTGGCGGCGACGTTGCGCGGGGCCGGGACGCACGCGATGGCCGACCTTCGACCACAGCTCCCTGGCCTGACGGTGCCCGTGCTCGTCGTCACCGGCGACGAGGACGCGAAGTTCACGGCGCTCGGCGACGAGCTCATGGCGGCCTTGCCGCAGGCGACGCGCTGCCGCCTGCCGTGTGGCCACGCGCCCCACCTCGAAGCCCCGGACGCCCTCGCTGACGCGATCCTGGCGTTCGACGCGGCGCTCTGAGCCGGCGAGGCAGTCCGTCACCAAAGAAATTCAGCGTGCCTCGAAGATTTCTCGACGGCCCCGAGAGGGGTTCAGAAAGGTGTTGCGGCGGGCGCGTTGCCCGCTCGGGCTCCCGGGTCGTCGAGGGCCGGCCCGGGGGCTCGACGTTCCTCTTCGTGAGGGACGCCCCCTCGCCCTCACCCGCCCTCCATCAGAACGTCATTTCGCTTCGAAGACGGCGATATAGAAGCCGTCCATCTCGTCACGCTCCGGCGCGGTCAGGTGGGTCTCGAGTCGCTCGAAGCGCCTTTCGGCGTCGGTCTCGAGGTGCCTCACCACGTCGGTCGTCTCTTCCGGCGTCGTGGTGCACACGGAGTACACGAGGCGGCCGCCCGGGCGGACCCACCGGCTCGCTTCGAGGAGCATGGCCTTCTGCATCCCCGCGAGCGCCGTGATGTCCTCGGGCTTTCGGCGCCAGAGCGTCTCGGGCCTGCGCCGGATGACGCCGAGGCCGCTACACGGCGCGTCGACGAGGACGCGGTCGAAGCGGAGCTCGGGATCCAACGGCAGCGGGGCCATGGCGTCGGCGGCGATGAACAGCGCCGTCTCGCCGGCGGGCGCCCACCGGGTCACGAGTCGGCGCGCGGCGGCGAGCTTTTGGGGCGAGAGATCGAGCGCCGTGAGTACGCCGCCTTCTTCGACGATCTGGCTCGACTTCACGCCACGGCCCGCGCAGAGCTCAAGGACCGAGACGCCGGGCGTAACCTCGAGGCGTTCGACGACACGTGCACTGGCGGGGTCCTGCGGGATCCAGCGACCGCGAGCCGTGCCGTCGCGGATGGGGCGCGACTCGTGGCCTTCCGCGAAGACGACGCCCGCGACGGGGCTCGCGCGACCGCCCGGGACATCATCGAGAGTCACGCCCCGCTTTAGGCGAAGCGCCACGGGCGCCGGCATCACGTTGGCGGCGAGCCGCGCCTCGACGAGGTCATCGGACCCGAGCTCGGCGCGGAGCCTCTCCACCATCCACTCGGGGTGCGCGTACTTCTCGGCGAGCGACGCGGGCTCCGGTCGCTGCCGGTCCAGGTTTCGGAGGACGCCGTTCACGAACTTCGCCTGGCTCTCGCCGCGGACGCCGCGGGCCGCTTCGACGGTCGCGTGGACCGCCGCGTGGGGCGGGATGCGGTCGAGGAGCAGGAGCTGATACGCGCCGAGGCGGAGGAGGTTCAGGACCTCGGGGTCGTCCGGGAGCTCGCGCGAGACGATGCGGGACAGCACGGCGTCGAGGCGCAGACGAAAACGCAAGACCCCGTAGACGAGCTCGGTGGCGAGACCGCGGTCACGGTCCTCGACCATCTTGGCGTCGGGCCCATCGAGGACCTCACGCAGCACGCTCTGACTTGCGCGCCCCGGCGCCCGTTCGAGCCGCGCGAGCACCCGCAAAGCCAGTCGTCGCGCGGGATCGCCGCCCATTGGCCCTTGCCCCATCCTTGACATCTACCCCTCCTCTAGACGACCTTCCCGCGCTCGCGCGGCGACCACGGTCCGCGCGCGCGCCATGGTCGGCGCGCACACTACCCGAAAGGGCGGTGATCAGCTCTGCCGGACTTCACTTCCGGCGAAGGAAAGCATCTCCCGGTGACCGAGGTCCTGAAACGAGTACTCCCGTGGCTCGTCACGACGCTGGTCCTCGCGTTCATCGCGGTGACGACCGACCTCGAGACCGCCTGGGCGACCGTCCGCGCCACCAACTGGGTGACCTTCGTCCCGGCCGTCATCGCGGTCTGCGTCACGGTCTTCTTGTTCGACTCGTGGTGCCTCGTGAAGCTCTTCAGCCGCTTTGTGGCGCCCGTGACCTTCAAGGAGATGTTGCCGCTCAAGGGCACCAGCTACTTCCTGAACGTCATCAACTACAACGCCGCGGCCGCGGGGATCGCGCTCTTTTTCCGCAACAAGAAGGGCGTGCCTTTCCTCGAAGCGCTCGCCTCGATGCTCTGGCTCAACTTCATCGACATCGTGTCGCTGGCGGCGCTCGTGCTGGCCGGCATGTGGGTGAGCCCCGTCGAGCTCGACCCCAAGCTCGCCTTTTGGGTCACGGCCGTCTGCGGCGGTGTGCTCGTCATCTTGGTCGGGTCCTGTATCTACTGGAACGGCCGCTTCGACTGGTTCTTCTTCGGGCGCTTCCGCACGTGGACCATCTTCGCCTCGTTCGCCAAGGCCACGCTGGCCGATTACGCCTTCTTCATTGGAATCCGGCTCGCGTTCGTCGGGACTTACGTCGTCTCCCAGGCCGTCTCCATGCCCTTCTTCAGCCTCGAAGCTGGCCTCCGCGAGCTCTTCCTCTTCGTGCCGCTTCTGACCTTCGTCGGGACCATCCCGTTCACGACGATCGCGGGGCTCGGCACCGTCCAGGTCCTGATGCGGACCTTCTACGAACCGTTCACGCCTGCGTATCCATCGATGGACCAGGTCCACGCGCACATCGACGCCTACTCCACGACGACGATCTTGGCCTTCGTCCTCGTGCGCATCGCGATCGGCGCCGTGTTCATGCGGGGGGTCTCGATGAAGATCCAGACGCAGGAGCCGGCCGGGACGGTCCCGAACGCCCCCGAACCCGTCAGAACGAATCCAAGCTGAAGCGCAGGTAGAGCGCGCCGGGGCCGCAGCGCCGGGGCGAGGTCGCCAGGTCACCGCGGACGGTGTAGCGACGCACGAGGCCCTTCGCTTCGTCTTGGCGCGCGAGCGTCAGCAGCTTCCAGGCTTCGGTGTCGGCGTCGTCGAGGCCATCGATCTCGACCCGAACCCAGCGCTCACCGAGCGAGATCTCGAAGACCGGGCAGGCGCACGGGACCGGGTTGTGGCGCACGATCTGGTCGGTCTGATCGGACGTGAGCTCGGCGGCCCGGCGCAGCGCCTCTTCCGGTGTCTCGATGACCGGCGAAGGGATGACGTCGGGGGGCGCATCGGGGCCGGCCGTGGGTCCGTTGTCGAACGTCGTACCGCCGAAGTCGGTCGTGGCGCAGCCGCTGGCCGTGAGGACGATCGCCATCGCCCAGCGTCGCCATGGGGAGAGGCCCTTCACGCCCGGCCACGGGTGTCGCATACGCCTCCCGATCACCAGCCGAAGTAGATGACGGTCATCACGAACGCGCCCCAAAGCCCGACGTTCACGAGGAACGCGGGGTCGCGGACCATCGTGTCGGTGGGGGATTGCGCGTCGTCATGGCGGCCCATGAGGTGGTTGAAGCGAAAGAGCCCGAACACGACGAAGGGCACCGACCACACGAGGCTGCGCGTGTGGAAGTGCTGCCAGGTGCTGTCCGAAAGGGTGTAGAGCGTGTAGCTCGCGACCGTGACCAGAGCCAGGACACGCATGGCGAGGTCGATGTGTTCGACGCGATATCGATCGAGGACGGCCCGAGTACTGCCGGACCCGTCCTTTCCGCCCCCGCTCTTTCCAACCGCGATCAGCTCGTGGCGGCGCTTACCGAGGGCCAGAAGGCTCGCCAACATGAAGGTGCAGGCGAGCAGCCAGATCGACACGTCGACCCGAGTCGCGAGCCCACCGGCGAGCACCCGGAACAAGAACCCGAGCGCGATGCAGGTGATGTCGACGAACGCGACGTGCTTCAGGACCGTCGTGTAGGCCACGTTGAGCAGGAAGTAGGAGCCGAGGACGCTCGCGACGCGCCAGTCGAGCGCGACGCCGATGCCGAGCGAGAGCAGCACGAGGCCGCCCACGGCCAGCTTCGCGAGTTCGAGAGGCAACGCGCCCGACGCGATAGGCCGGTGGCGCTTCGTGGGGTGCCGACGGTCCTGTTCGCGGTCCATGAGGTCGTTCAGGAGATAGACGGCCGAGGACACGAAGCAGAAGGCGGCGAAGGCGACGAGGGCGCGCCCGAAAGACACGGGGCTGCCGAGCTCGAGCCCGAACACCAGCGGCGCGAGAACGAAGACGTTCTTCACCCACTGAACGGGCCGCATGGCCTTCAGCAGGTGCCGAATCACCGTGAGCGCGCCAGCGCGGGTTTCAGAGGGGGCCTCCATGGGGCGGGGACATTAGCGGCTCGATCGGGTGCTGTCACCCAAAAGCAGGCGCCACTACGGCCCGAGGAGTTCATCGCCGCCCTTCGCGCCTGAGTACGTGGGCTCTCCCGTATCTCCCTCCTCCTCCTCCTCCTCTGTTCGTCTGATCGTCGCCGTCACTTCCGGCTCACGGCTGGCCCGCTTGTCCCGTTACCCGTCTTCACGCGGCGTTCTTTCCCAAGTCGGGGAGCGGGCCCTACAATGGTGGGGCCCTCCCTGACGACGGTGCGGACTTGCCGCGGGCGATGGCCTTGAGGGCGGGGGCGCCCCCCGCTCCCACGATGGGGCCCTGACGAGAGGACCGAATGGGACTGCTCCTGAGCTTGATGGTTGAGACGCTCCTGGCCGCCCCCGCCGAGACGGTGGAGTTGGCGGTATTGAGCTGTACGGCCGACGATCCGTCCGGTCCGGAGGCCACTTGTCAGGTGATGTTGGCCGTCGATCCGCCCTTCGAGAGGGAGGTCTCCGACGCCGAACTTCTGTGGGTCGTGGGTGGCGGACCTGGCAAGAACGCCGTCGCCGACGCCGTGAATCCGCTCATCGGGGCCCCCTGGTCTCCCCGTGCCTGGGAGTTCCCGAGCCCCTTCGGTGTGCGACGCGACAAAGACGCCGAACCGAGGACCATCGAGCTCACGCTCATCGATGCGCCGGCGCTCCCGGTGCTTCGACTCGCAGCGCCCCTCTCCAAAAAGGGCGCTCAGGCGCCCACGGGGCCCCACGTCCTCCGACTTCGGGCCTCCGGCCGCGCGCCTATCGGAGGCGGCTGGACCTTGACCGTACCGCGAGCGTGGCTCGCCGGGAGCGACGCACCAGGCGCTATCGACCCAAGCCGAATCACGTTGCTGGGTTATCGCGTCGATCGCCTCACCGCCGCCGACTTCGCGCTCGAAGGCGGTCCAGAGTCACTCCCGCTCGGCGTCTTGCTCCGGTCGATCCACCCGTCCACGAGCGGCGACCTGCCGCCCCAGCTCGAGATCGACGACCTGACCCAGCTCGTCGAACGGAGCCGTCAAAGCCTCACGTTGGACGTCGTCGCTGGCGGTGAGTCGAGCCCTCCACTCGGTGACGCCGCGGCGTTCTGGCTCGTCTGCCGTCTCGCGTCCAATGACGCCGCGACGGCCATCATCGTGGCGCTCGGGCGAAGCACCCCGGGTCTCGGTCAGCGGGTCGCCGAGGAGATCGCGCGCCTCGCGACCATCGACCCCTTTGCACGTGCGCTGGCGCTCACGACGCTCCTACCAGACGGCCCCGAGCTGCCGGACGCGCGGCTCTTCATCGAAGCCATCGGAGGCATGCCGGCGGTCACACGCGCACGGATCGCGTCGGGCCTCCTCGCCGCCCCCGAGGGCGTGCTCCGCCGCCAGGTCGTGAACGGAGCCGCTCCCGCCCTCCTCGCGTCGGTCACCGAGCTCTCCGTCGAACAGGTCCTCGTCCTGGTCGACGCGCTCGCCAAGCTCGAAGCCGGCTCGGCCCTGTCGGTCGCCTTCGGGTGGCGGTCGCAGCCCATCTTCGACCAACTTCGGACGGCGCTCGGTGACGCCGCGTTCGGCGAGCTTGGGGCCAAGATGGTGGCGCGTTCCGTGCCCGACGAAGTGGTCGAGGCGCTCGTCGACGAACGACGTGAGGTGCGCGGCGTCGCTCGAGCCATCCTCTCGGGCGCCGGCGACGCCGCACGTACGGCCGTCCGCACGCGACTCGAGCGCCTCGGCCTCGATGTTCCCGCCGTGGGCCCCGAAGCCACCGCGGAGCGCCTCACCTCCCGCCTCGAAGGCGCACTCCTGACCCCACGGATCGGGAAGTACGTCGAACAAGCGCAGTCGCTCCAGGTCAAGAACGAGCCGTGCACCGGCGTGCTCGAAATGGCACGGAAGGAGATCCACCCAGACGTGGTCCTCCCCGAGCCGCTCTATGCACGCTGCCGGGCCCTCGATGCCACCATGTTGGCCTTCACGAAGAGCGCCGAGGAAGCGCTGGTGCGCTTCACCGAGATCCTCCGAGACGCGCCGGACGACCGGCTCGTCCGGGAGCGGCACACGACGGTCGTCGGCGTCCGGGCGCGCGAGCTGCTCGCCGAGGGCAAGCTCACGCAGGCCGAAGCGGTCATCGAGCGGGTCCCGGAGGCCGAGTCGACCCAACTCGCCGGTGTCCGCGCCGACGTCGCGACGGCCTATGGGCACGAAGCGCTCGCGGCGGGTGACGAAGCCCGCGCCCGGCGCTTCTTCGTGGCCGCCCGGCTTCAAGACCGAACCCGCCCCACCGCGGACTCGCTCATCGAAGCCGGACGCCCCGGGCTCGCCGAGGGGCTCATCGCGCTCCTCGCCATCGCGATCTGCTTCGGGATCGCCGGCGCTGGCTATCGCCGCTTCGTGAGCGCCATCGTTCGCCACGAGTTCCGCCGCATGGTCGGCTCGAGCCGCACCGACCGCTTCTTCGGCCCGCGCTTCCGGCGGCTCACGCTGGCTCCGCAGGGCCTCCTCATCGAGCGACCGCTGTGGGCGCGCTTCATCCCCTTCTCGTCCATCGAGCAGGTGTCCCTCCTGAGCGGCTCCTCCGACTCCGGCGGGATCCTGCTGAAGCTCAATGACGGCGAGCACTTCGTCATCTCGACCTTCCGCGTGGACCGCTTCGACCTCTTCCTGCAGGCCCTCGAGCCGGCCCTCGCCAAAGCGGGCCGCGCTATGGCCGCCAAAGCGACCGACGACGCGGGCCTCGAGATCGCGAGCGAGAACATCCTGGTGATGGAGGACCTCGGCAAGTGGGACCGCATCGGGACCTGGCTTCGCCTCGGCCTTATGGCCTTCGCGACCGTCGGCGCCTGGTTCGTCGCCATTTGGGAGACGGGCGGGGGGAGCTGGATGGCGCGCCTCGGCGTCGGCGCCGGCATCGCCGTTGGGCTCTTGCTCGCGGGGGTATCGCTCATCAACGCCCTGGTGCCGCCGGCACGGGTGTGAGAGGGCAAGCGCTCCCACAGGCCCGATGAGCGGGCGACGCAAGCACCAGCCGCTGACTTGCTGACTCGAATCGTCGTCGCCCTGGTGGCTGCCACCGCCGATATCGTGCTGGGCGTGCGACCCAGGCCCTTGACGGCCGCCCCAACGCCCTGAACAGAGTGGACCGACATCGTGGCCACCAACGTAGTCGGCGCCTGCCCACGGACGGCGAGCGCGTGTTCTCGAAGGGGCCAGACCCAAGGACACTCACTGCGGACGGCCTCTGTAGGGATGACTCGCTGGGACGGGACGCCCAGCGGAGCTGGCTCAGGGGGCCACGAGCAACGCGAGACTAGCGGCCATCGCTCCACTCGGGGGCGTGCGGATCCGGGCGCTGCCGACCATGGTTGCGAGGTCGCACAGTTTCTGGCGCGCCTCGAACGCACGCTCTCGGATCGTCTCGAAGATCGACGCCACGCTGTGTGATTCCGGCTGGCGCACCGCCTCAGTCTTGCCGGTCACGTGGAGGATCTCGAGCACACGCACCTGACGGAGGAAGTCCTCGAGGCGGTCGTCGAGACCTCGAACGATGCCGGCCACGGACGCGATCCTCTGCAGCGCGAATTCGAGGAAGCGCCCAGCGGCGTCGCCGAGCTGCGAGACGGCGCGAGTAGCGGAGCTAATGTCAGCGACATCGGACGCGTCGATCTCCGCCAGGAAGTTGTCCATCATCTCTACGGCGAGCTCGACGGCGGCGACGTTGAACGCGGTCTCCCGCAGCTGCAGTGAGACGTTTCGCAGGTACTTCGACACGTCCACAGCCGCCGACGAGATGATGAACGCGCTGCGGTTCATGTGCTCGGCGATGACCTTGAGCGTACGCCCGGCGTCGGCGAGGCCCGCGGCGCGGACCTGCGCGTTCATGGAGAGCATCTGCACGTCGCGGCCGAGCCCCGTGGTGAAGACGGCTCGGTCCATGAGCGTCGCGTCGAGATCGACGAACGAGGCCACCGCGGTGAACAGGCGGTTCACCTCACGACGAAGCGAGCGACACTCCGTTCGTTTCACCGCCACGTCCTCGCGGCGCGAGACCGGGGGCGCTCTACTAAGGACCTCTCGGTTTGCGAGGAGTCGCGACCGTTCCCGTACCTCGTCGACGAACACGGTGTGCATCAGCTCCTCGTAGGAGTTGTAGCCCAGCTTCTTCAGGGCTGCGGTGAGCTGATCGGACGACTTCTCGATGGCGGCCTTCTTGCCGGCGCCAGAACTCTCGACCTGGAGCTCGGTCTGACGGAGCTCCGCGTAGAGCGCGCGGACAACCGCGAAGAACTTGCCGGCAGGTTTGAGGCGCACGGAGACGTAACCACCCGCGATCGGGGACGCGAGCGCGAGGACCCAGTAGAACGACCCATTGACGGCCATGTTCTTCACGTACGCCGCGATCGGTCGATTGGCCTCGATGTGGTCCCAGAGCACCTGAAAGACCACGCGGGGCATGTCTGGGTGCCGAATGATGCTGTGTGGGCTGCCCATGAGGTCTTCGCTCGAGTAGCCGCTGATTCGGGTGAAGACGTCATTGCCGGAGGTGATGCGCCCATGCGAATCGGTCGTCGAGAAGAACAGCTCCTCTGGCGAGAAGCGCGCTTCCGAGAGGGTTGGTGTTGGCCGACTGCGTTCGCTCATTAGGGGGGGCCTCCGTCAAAGAGACGAACGGCATGGCAGCCTGAATAGTTAAGGGGTGAGTAGTTCAATCGAGCCAATTTGAGGCGCCCCTCCCGCATGGACCGCTTCGACCTCCCGCTGCGGGCCCTCGGGCCAGCCCTCGCTCAAGGGGGCCGCGCGATGGCCGCCCAAACCACCGACGACGCGGGCCTCGAGATCGCGGGCGAGAAAAGGCTGGTGATGGAGGACCTCGGCCAGCGGGACCGCATCGGCACCGGGCGGTTGTGAGAGGGCAGGCTCTCCCACACGACCATGGACGGCGCCCCACCTTACCGGCCATAATGCCGCCACCTTGAACGTCGACGCCCACCGTGCCCCCGTCCTCCTCGTGCTCCTGGGCGCGCTCGCGTGTTCGCCCGAACCCAACCGTGCACCGGTCATCGAGCCGATCGCGCCGCTGACGATCGCGGTCGGTGAGATCGCGCTCGTGCCCTTGAAAGCCAGCGACGACGACGGAGACTTTCTGACCTTCGCGGTGCGGCCTATGCCGCTGACGGCGGCGCTCGAGATACGGGAGAACGTCGAGACCTTTGTGTGGGCGCCGCTCATCAGCGACACCGGGCCGGCGGGCCGGGTGCACGACATCACGGTGTCGGCCGACGACGGCCGCGGCGGTCTCGCGAGCCGCACCTTCTCCATCACCGTCTTGCCGCAGTCGGGAGCGCCGGAGTTCCTCGGTCCCGAAGGGCACGTCCTGAACCTCAGCGAAGACGACGACATCAGCTTCCTGGTGGCCGTGAAGGACGACGACACGACCGAAGTCGACCTGATCGTGACGAGCGATCCGATCCCCGGCGCGCGCTTCACGCAGCTTGATGGCAAGACGGCCAGCTTCTACTGGCGACCGACGCCGGAGCAGCTCGCGTCGCGCAGCTACTGGCAGCTCGTGGTGGTGGCCGACGACAAGGTACATCCGGCGGTGGAGCGTCAGTACTCGATCTTGCTCATGAACGCGGACGAGAAGAAGAGCTGCCCGGGAACCGCGCCGGTGCTCGAACCGTGCGACGCCGCCTCCTGCGTGCCGCTCACGGACGTGGACGGCGCGGGCGCCATCGCCTTCCGCATCGACGCCCGGGACGCCGAGTCCTCGATTCGCGAGCTGGTCCTCCACTACGCGCTGCAGAACCCGCTTTCTGCCGAGAGCTACGTGGGCAACGAGCTCCTGCTCGAGCGCTGCGCCCCCGAAGACGACGTCGGCTGCCCCGCCGAGGAGCGACAGCGCTACTTCATCGGGACGCTCGCGAGCCCGGCGTCACAGTCGTCTGAAGCGCTGCTCTTCCACTACTACCTGACGGCCGTCGACGACGACGACGTGAAGTCCACGAGCTGCGACCATACCTCCCGGTTGCCGAAGGAGGGCCACTACACCCTCGCCGCCTATCCGAAGCTCTGGCAGGAAGGCTGCAAAGACGACGCCTACGAAGCGGATACGACCGAGAGCGCCCCGTCCATCGAAGCCGGTATGACCTACGATCTCCGCTATTGCGCCAGCGACGGGCTCGACTTCTTCCGACTCGACGCCGCGCCTGGGTCCACGGTGTCGGTCGAGCTCGTTCACGAAGCGCGCCACGGCTCCTTGATCGTCGCGCTCGTCGACGAGACCTTCACGGAGATCCCGACGCTGCGAAACCTCGGCGATCGGGTGTCGGCCAAGGTCACCTCGGGGCCGATCCTCGTCGTGGTCGAGGCGGAGCCGGGCGAGAAGCGCGGCGATCAGACCTACGGCCTCGCCATCACCCGTAGCCCCCTCGACTGCCCGAACGACAGCGCCGAGCCGAACGACACGCCAGAAGCGGCGGTCCTCGCGGGCGACGACTACGACCGCATCGTGACCATCTGCCCGGCGGACCGGGATGTGTTCGTCGTGTCGGCCGGCATCGACGAGTCGATCGTCGTCGACCTTGCCTTCCAGCACGCCTTCGGCGACCTCGACGTGGAGCTGCGGGCGGGCGACGGGGTGACCGTGCTCGCGCGCGCGGCGTCCGACCGTAACGACGAGAAGCTCGTCTGGCACGTCGATGAACTCGGTAACTATTACGTCGTCGTCACGGGCCACCACGGCGACGCGAACTCGGCGTCGCTCTCCATTCGCGTGGTCGAGACAGCGACCTTGTGCTTCGAGGACGAGTTCGCACCCAACCAGGCCGTGAAGACGTCGAAGTTGCTCCCCGAGAACACCTACTACGATCTGCTCTCGTGCCCAAGCAAGGAGGACTGGTTCCGCATCGATGTGAACGAAGGGGAGCGTTTGACCGTGCTCGCCGTCCCCTACGAGCCGGCGAACGCCCCGCTCGACCTGCAGGTATTCAGCGACGCTGACGGAAAAGTTATTGTCGGCGCCATCGAGCCCACGAGTGAACCGAACGGGCTACAGTGGGGCGTCACGGCCGAAAGCGAGCCGATGAGCTTCCGCTGGAGAATCAAGAACCTCGGCCCCTACACGGCGCTCTACGACCTGGCCTTCTCGGTCGAAGACGCCTCCGGCTTCGTGCAATGTCAGGACGACCGCTTCAGCCCGCTCGACTCCGTAGAGAACGCGCTGCCGGTCGACACGTCGCTCGGCTTCATCACACGCTTGAAGGTCTGCCCGGGCGGGGTGGATTGGTTCACGGTGCGCGGCGCGGCGTTCGAGGAGCTCTACGTGTACGTCTTCGGCTTCTCGGACGAAGCGCCGCTCGTCGCCGAGCTCTACCGAAAAGACGCCGAGGGTCCGACCAAGATCGCCGACGGGCTCAGCACGTCGAACGGTGTCGAGATCCGCTACATGCCCGAAGAGAATGTGGATCTCTTCATCCGGGTCCTCGGCGCACCGGGGGAGACCCACCACTACGACCTCGTGTTCGGAAGCGACTGATGATTCCACGGCTCCTGGTCTCCATTCCCGTACTCGCGCTGACCGCCTGCGGCAACGCCGAAGGCGACGACTGCCGCCTCGCGAGCGACTGCGAGTCCGGCCTCGTCTGCTTCGAAGGCGTTTGCCAGATGGCGGCCACCGTGAAGTCCGCGATGACGCCGGACGTGTCGGACACGGGCGATTCCGGCGGTGGCGACGTGGCGGCAAGCGACACGCCGGATCCCACGGGCGACGTCGAGGACACGAGCTCGGTACCGACGTCGCCTTGCGGCGAGCAGCCGACCGGCCCCATTCCGGGTGCCTGCACGCCGAGCGCCGGCATCTTCGACGCTCTCGAGGGTGGGACGTGCACGGAGCCTACGCGCAAGCTCCCGGTCGCGATGATCACGATGGCCGCTGAGTACGGCTTCGTGAAGATGAGCCAGCTCGCGAACCCCGTGCTGAAGTCGGGCTTCGAGAAAGATGAGATCGAGGTGGCGCTGTGGGCGGATGGGAGCGTGGGCGTCGGCTGTGACGGCGACTATGGCTGGTTTCAGTCGGACGCCGACCGAAATGACGACTGCACGGCGAAGTACGGGCGCGCGAAGTTCCCCCTCTACATACCGGCGTTCAAATTGGTCATCGAGATCCACGAGGTGACCTTCGACTTCGCCACGAGCCGCCTCATCGGCATCGTGGACCGGGACAAGCTCATCGGTGACCTGGATCCTGCGCTTCGCGAGGCGGCCTCCAACACGATCGAAGCGGACGTCGACGTCGATGGCGACGACGTCCCCGAGTGGTCCCGCGTCGCGCTGACCGTCTGCTTCGAGTGATCGTCCGCTGGAACAGCGCGGCTGGCGTGATGGCCTTCGTCATGGTCGTCCTGATCGGCGGTAGTCGTGCGGCCGCCGCGATCGGTCCCGAGACGCTCGTCACCGTCGCACAGCTCAGCTACGACGGTATGTGGGACCCGCGCCCGTCGAGCGCCGACGTCCTCGCCGGCGAGCTGCGCGCCCGCACGTCGATGGACGTTCGGCTACGACGCGACGTCAAAGCGGTCATGGATCCGGGGCTCTTCGGCCGGCCCATCCTCTTCCTCGTCGGCGACGGGCGCTTCCGTTTTCAGGCCGAGGAGCGTGTGCGACTCCGGAAGTGGATTGAAGCCGGGGGCTTCCTCGTCGTCGACAACGCGGCCCGCGGACAGCCGTCCACGGCCTTCGACGCGTCGCTCCGGGCCGAACTCGACGCGATGTTCCCGGGACGTTCGCTCCAGAAGATCCCGCCGCAGCACGTCCTCTATCGCACGTTCTACGTGCTCGACTTCCCGGCCGGTCGCGCCATTCACCGGACCTTCCTCGAAGGGCTGTTCCTCGATGACCGTATCGCCGTCGTCTACTCGCAGAACGACCTCTTCGGCGCGCTCGACCGCGACGCGTCCGGCGCCTACAGCTTCGACGTCGTCCCCGGCGGTGAGACGCAGCGTGAGCGAGCGATTCGGCTCGCCGTGAACCTCGTGCAGTACGCCATCGGTCTCGACTACAAAGACGATCAGGTCCACACCGACTACCTCATCCACCAACGTCGCTGGCGCGCCGGTCCACCCAAGGTCGAGTCGCCCTGATGCGCGACCCGTTGTCCGTGAGGCGCTCCACTCGATGATGGACGCGCTCGAGCAGCTACTGTGGAACGACGAGTTCGCTCCGGGCGCCGACGTGCGGTGGGTCTCACAGGGCGAGTGGTCACCCCTGCAAGAGGGCTTCGCGATCGGCCTCGTGGTGCTGATCTTGGCCATCACGGCGTGGAACCTCAGACGCGTCGCGGGCTGGCACCGAAAGGTCGGCTTCTTCCTGCTGCGGCTCGGGCTCGTCGGGGTCTTGCTCTTCGCGTTCTACGAGCCCGCCATGCTCGAGGAGACGCGGGCGCTCTCGACCAACGCCGTGGTGATCCTCGTCGACGATTCGGCGAGCATGGCGTTGCCCCACAAAGAGGGCACGCGGCGCGATCAGGTCGGCGCGTACCTCGGGCGGCTCATGGGCGCGATGCCCGAGCTGGCCAAAGCGAGCACCGTCGAGGCGTGGCGCTTCGCGACCGGGACGGCGGCGAACGGGCCGAGCGACGGGAGCGAGGGGGCCCCTAGCGACGGGGACGACGAGCTGCTCGTGGCGACCGAGCTCTCCCGCGCCCCGAAAGAGCTCCTCGCCGCCGGCGAGACGACGCCGATCCTCGAGACGCTGGAGGCGCTGCAGCGGCGGTACAAGAACCGCGACGTCGGCGGCATCGTGCTCATCTCGGACGGCATCGACACCGGGCGCGCCGGGCGCACCTTCGGTCGCGGGGGCGTCGGGCTCGATGGCGAGACGGTGCGGCTGCTCCAGAGCTTCGGCGCGCCGATCCACACCGTCGGCTACTCGGTGGCGGGGCTCTCGGACATCGCGGTTCGAGAGCTGCGGTCGAGCCCCTTCGCGTTCAAGCGCACGTTGACCTCGCTCGAAGCGGACGTGGAGGTGGTCGGTTACGAAGCGGGTGAGCTCGAGATCGAGCTCCTCGAAGACGGGCGGCTCGTGAAGTCCGTGATCCGGTCCATCGAGTCGGGCAAGCGGACCTACACCGCGTCGTTCGAGTTCGTCCCAACCGAGATTGGCTTTCGCGTGTACTCCATCCGCGTCAAGCCGCTCGCGGGCGAGCTCACTACGGAGAATAACGTCCGCCACACCGTCGTGCGGGTGAACCGCGACAAGGTCCGCGTGCTCCAGATCGCGGGACACCCGTCGTGGGACGTTCGCTTTCTGCGCAATCACTTGAAGCGCGCCCCGAACGTGCAGCTCGTCTCGTTCTTCATCCTCGTCTCGGCGACGTCGGTGCGGGCGGTGAGCCAGCAGGAGACCGCGCTCATCCCCTTCCCTGCCGAAGAGCTCTTCGTGGAAGAGCTGGGCAGCTTCGACGTGGTCATCTTCCAGGACTTCAACTACGGCCCCTTCTCGACGCCGGAGCACCTCCCTGCCATCGCGAAGTGGGTCAAAGAGGGTGGCGCCTTCCTCTTCGTGGGCGGGCGTTTGGCCTTCGGGGCCGGCAACTACGACGGGACGCCGATCGAAGAGCTCCTCCCGGTCGAGATGGTGGTGCCGGGTTTCGGACGCACCATATCGCCCTCCAGGCCGCCGTCGACGCCGCCCTCGCTCGGGGCCCTCGGCGCCGGGGCCGCACCCGAGGTCGCGAGTGGGGCGCTCGACGCCGCGGAGTTCAAGGCGCAACTGACCGAAGCCGGGCGCCGGCACGCCATCACGCAGCTCGCTGTCGACCCGAGCGCGAGTGAGGCGCTCTGGAGGGCCTTCCCACCGCTCGAAGGGGCCAACCTCTTCTCACGGCTGAAGCCCGGCGCGCTCAGCCTCGTCGCGCACGAGCGGCTCGTCACCGACGACGGCACACCGATGCCGATCATCGCGGCGGGTGAACCGGGCAAGGGCCGCGTCGTCACGATCGGGACGGATAGCCTCTGGCGCTGGAAGATGCCGGCCGTCGAGCAGGGCGGCGACGGCACGCTCTACGACACGCTCATCGACAATACGCTGCGCTGGCTCATTCGGGACCCCGGCTTCGAGCTGGTGAAAGTCTCGGCGAGCAGTGGCGTGTACGCGCTCGGGGAGAAGGTGCGCCTCGACGTGCGAGTGACCGATCCGAGCTACGAGCCGGCGGTGGGGATGGCCGTCAGCGTGCGCCTCCACCGGCGCCCGAGCAGCCACGCTGGCGCGCCTGCCGGCGTCGGGGACGACACCGACTCGACGCTCGTCTTCGAGTCGACGGGGCTCGAGACGGGGCAGGACGGGCGCGTGACGCTGGAACGCCTGACTGACGAACCGGGGATCTATGACGTGACCGCACGGGCCGTCATCGCGGGTCGTGAGATCACAGGATCGACGGTGTACGTGGTTGCGGACGAACGCCCCGAGCTGCGGGAGGTGCGCCCTGACGCGGGTCTCCTGCGTGCGATCTCGGCCGCGACCGGCGGTAGCCACCGCGATGTCCACGACGCGCCGTCGGGCCTCACGTTCCGGCCCCCGCGGGTGACCGACGTCACGAGCCGCGTCTTTCACGACCGCTGGAACTCCCCGTTCTTGTTCGCGTTCGTGTGTATTCTTCTCACTCTCGACTGGTCGCTACGGCGACGCGCCGGCCTCGCATGAATCGCATCATCGAAGGCGACAACCTCGCCATTCTCGAAGGGCTGCCCGCCGGCTCCGTCGGCCTCGCGTACCTCGATCCGCCCTTCAACACGGGCGAAGCGCGCGTCATGGAGCGCGTCCGAGTGGTCAAGGGCGAGGACGGACAGCGCCTCGGCTACGGCGGCCACCGCTACCGCAGCGAGACGGTGTCGAACCACACCTACGAGGACGACTTCGACGACTTCCCCGCCTTCCTGATGCCGCGTCTGGGCGCGATCTGGCGGCTGCTCGCGGACGACGGGAGCCTCTTCATCCACCTCGACGCGCGCGAGGTGCACTACATCAAGGTGCTCTGCGACCAGCAGTTCGGGCGCAAGCGCTTCATGAACGAGATCATCTGGTCCTACGACTACGGCGGCCGCACCAAGGACCGCTGGTCGAACAAACACGACACCATCCTGTGGTACGTCAAGGACCCCAAGAATTACGTCTACAACTACGGCGAGATCGACCGGATCCCCTACATGGCGCCGCGCCTCGTCGGCGACGAGAAGGCCGCCCGCGGCAAGACGCCCACCGACGTCTGGTGGAACACCATCGTCCCGACGACGGGCAAGGAGAGGACCGGCTACCCGACCCAGAAGCCGCTCGCGATCCTGAACCGCATCATCGCCGTCCACAGCCGGGAGGGCGACCTCGTCCTCGATCCCTTTGGCGGTAGCGGCACGACGGCGGAAGCGGCCGCTCGGCATAGGCGGCGCTTTCTGACCATCGACCAGAACCCGGCCGCCATCGCCATCATGGCGAAACGGCTGGCTTTTGCGGCGCCCGTCGTGGAGCGCGACGCCCGGGTGGCTATCTAACACGGTTCTCACACGCCTTTGACGAGCGCAATCGCCCGCCCCTAGCTTCCCAACTACGCAGATCGCCTCCACGCGATCGCCCCTGGAGTTTCATGTCGTCGCGTCCCATTGCCTGCCTCTTTCTCCTGTTCTCCATAACCGCCTGTGAGGCGGCGACCGACGCCCCGCCCACGACGGCAGATGGCGTCGACACCACGGACGGGAGCGACGCTGTTGACACGACCGATGGCAGCGACGCTGTTGACACGACCGACGGCAGCGACGCTGTTGACGCCACCGACGCCACCGACGCCACCGACGGCGCCGACGCTGTTGACGCCACCGACGGCAGCGACACGACCGACGGCAGCGACACGACCGACGGCAGCGACACGACCGACGGCAGCGACACGA